>CAMPIG010000149.1 GCA_946886255.1 uncultured Cellvibrio sp.
AGTCATCCTGTCGAGAGTATGCCGATAGCCCGGCTTTTACCTGCATGAAGCACACGTTGACCTACCGCGAGCTTGATCGTCATTCAGCGCGCTTTGCTGCCTATCTGCAACAATTTACCTCTTTGCAGCCCGGCGATCGTATCGCCATTCAGCTACCCAATATTTTGCAATACCCGGTGGCAGTATTCGGTGCGATTCGCGCCGGTATGGTTGTCGTGAACACCAACCCGCTTTACACGGCGCACGAATTGACACATCAACTGAATGATTCAGGTGCAAAGGCACTGGTGGTACTCGCCAATATTGCAAAAAACGCGGCCGCGATTGTGCAGGAAACGAAAGTTGAACAAGTGATTGTGACTGAGCTTGCCGATATGCATCCGCCGATCAAACGGGTACTGCTGAATTTCGCCGTCAAGCACATCAAGAAAATGGTCCCGCCATTTTCATTTCCTTTGCAAGTGAGTTTTCGGGACGCATTGAACAAAGCGCAAAAACCTTTTCAACCGGTCAAACGCGATCCGGACGATATTGCTGTTTTACAATATACCGGTGGTACCACGGGTGTTGCCAAGGGCGCAATGTTAACCCACCGCAATCTGGTGGCGAATATGGTGCAAGTTAACGAACATATGCATAAAGTGTTTCGTAAAAATCAGGAGCTCTATATTACGCCGTTGCCGCTTTACCATATTTATGCGTTTACTATTCATTGCATGTCGGCATTGTCTTTGGGTAATCACAATCTATTGATTCCCAATCCGCGCGATATCAAAGCATTTGTTAAAACCTTGCAAGATTTGCCTTTCACCTGTTTCGTCGGTTTGAATACGCTGTTTAATGCCTTGATGCGTAATCCGGATTTTGTGAAATTGGATTTCAGTCATTTGCGTTTGACTTCATCCGGCGGTATGGCGCTAACTGCTGAAACATCCAAACACTGGACTGAAGTGACTGGCAGTACCATCAGCGAAGGTTATGGCTTGACTGAAACGTCACCGGTCGTTGCGATCAATCCCCCTGGTGGCATACAACAGGGGACCGTCGGTTTGCCGATGCCAGATACTGATTGCAAAGTGATTGATGAAGACGGTAATACTTTGCCTACCGGTGAACCAGGCGAGTTGTGTATTCGCGGTCCGCAGGTCATGAAAGGTTACTGGCAGCGACCTGAAGCCACCGCAGAAGTGTTGGATGCAGATGGTTGGTTCAAAAGTGGTGATATCGCTATTATTCAGGACGATGGCTATATCAAGATTGTTGATCGTAAGAAAGATATGATCAACGTATCCGGCTTCAAGGTTTTCCCCAATGAAGTAGAAGACGTGTTGGCCGGTCATCCGGATATTGTTGAAGCAGCGGTTATCGGTGTGCCGGATAACGATGGTAGCGAAACGGTGAAAGCGTTTGTGGTTACCAATAATGCATCGTTGACAATTGCAGATGTGCGTGATTATGCCAAGACTAAATTAACACCGTACAAGGTGCCGCATCTGGTTGAGTTCCGTAGCGAGTTACCGAAGACCAATGTCGGCAAAGTATTACGCCGTGAATTGAAAGATCAGGAATCCAAAATGGCAAGCTCGTCCTGATACCACTGGAGGCCTCCAACATTATCGGCTCCATCGGGAGAATCAGTGAGTTAATCAACTTGGCCAAACAACAATAATACCGACAGGCAAGGTTATGGAATTTCTCGCATCACGTGAACCCTGGTTTTGGCAATATATTTTGTTTGCGGTGTTTTCTATTGTTGTCACGCTGGTGTATTGGAAAAAATTCCGCAAGTTCAACAACAAGACTGATAAGCCCTTGTTAAACTCACGTGTGGCTCGCTTGATCGGCCGCAGTGTATCGTTGCTTACACCGATCCAAAACGGTACGGGTAAAGTGCAGATCGAGGATACCCTCTGGACGGTTGCCTGTACGGATGACCTGCCACAAGGTACTATCGTTGATATTGTCGGCGCAGAAGGAATGACGCTTCTCGTCAAGCTACATGAGAAATTTCTTGTTGTTGAGCCGGAATAAATCCGGATGCGTGATTGGTTGTGGTGATGAAACGAGCATTAATTCTTTCCGGTGGTGGCGCCCGCGCTGCTTATCAAGTGGGTGTGCTACAGGCTTTGGCAGATATTCTTCCTGATGATGCACCTTATCCCTTCCCGATTATTTGTGGCACCTCTGCCGGTGCTATCAATGCTGTAGCACTGGCAAGCCATCCCGGTACTTTCAAAGAGTCCGTCGCTGGTTTAGCGGGGATGTGGCGCGATCTCAGTCTGGATCAAATATATCTGCACGGTTGGAGCGATATCTTTAAAGGTATCGGATTGATCGCTCTGTCACTGTTTAATGAAGGTGTCGGTCGCCAACGTCCTTTATCGATGCTGGATAACTCACCACTCTGGCATTTGCTCGGTAGCAAGATTCGCCTGGAAAATATTGATCACGAGATCGAGAAAGGTAAAATATTGGCTGTCAGTATTTCAGCCATGGGATATTCCTCCGGGCAGACTGTCAGTTTTTTCCAGGGCCATCCCGATCTGGTTGGTTGGAACCGCTATCGTCGTGCCGGTGTACCCACCCGTCTGCGCCTGGAGCATTTGCTGGCTTCATCAGCTATTCCGACAATCTTTCCTGCCGTACGCATCAATCGCGAATACTTTGGTGATGGTGCCTTACGTCAACTGGCTCCCATCAGCCCCGCCCTGCATCTTGGTGCTGAATCCTTATTTGTCATCGGTGTAAGCGGCAACCGTAAATCCGTGCACTGGGGCAAGCGCAAGCCGGTACGGCATTCACCGTCGATGGCACAAATTGTCGGCCATTTGTTTAACAGCGCTTTCATTGATGCAATGGAAGGCGATCTTGAACACCTGGAGCGTCTCAATCAGTTGTTGAGCTTGATTCCAGAAAGCGAGCGGCAGGCGAGCGGAATGGAATTGCGGATTGTGAAGAATAAGGTTATCTCTCCCTCGCGCCCGGTGGATGCTATTGCTGGCCGCAGCGTTCGCTACCTGCCCAATAGTCTGCGTTTCTTTCTTCGCACAATCGGTGCCACGGCAAAGGGCGGCGGCGCAACTGCTGCCAGTTATTTATTGTTCGTGAAAGAGTTTATTGCCGAGCTGATGGAGTTGGGTTATCAGGACACGATGTGGGAAGCGGAGAGTATTAAAGCGTTTTTTGATGTGGATAAATAAAAGCTTCGCTGAGAATTGATTCAGTAGATTTTCAGTTTTTGTAGAGGAACTTCGTAGTACGTTTGTCATTAGGCTTTTTGTTTCGAAAACGCATGAATACATCCCTGTAGCTCCTTCAAGTCATCCTTGACTTAAAGGTTTCGAAACAAAAAGCCTAACGCCAAACTTACATTGTGCGAGCTTCACCTTTCTCTTTAAATCAAGCCCTACGACGAAATAAAGGCAAAGGTTGGTCTACAGACGCTTGATAATATTCAGTGAAATCATTGAGGGACTTCAATGCAGCCTGTAAATCAGTCTCTGGGTTGCTAAACGCAAAGGCATTAACACCACAACGACGCAAATAGCAAAGCTGGTCGCGAATAAAATTACCCACCGCACGCAATTCGCCGGTAAAGCCAAAACGCTCACGCAGCAAACGTGCGGTAGAAAACGCGCGACCATCCATAAATGTCGGAAAGTTGACTGCAATCAGAGGCAGCGATACGGCATCTTCACCGAGTAAATCTGCTGTCTCATCACTATCGAGCCACACGCCGAGATCCGTGCGATTTTGCAGATGTGATTTTTGTGCGAGCCATACCGACAAAGGCACAATGACCTGGCCTGCGGGCACATCAACACTTGTGGCCTCACCTTCCGGTTTGGGTAACAGCGTCCAGGTATCTTCGATAATCGCGCCGTCTTTAACTAGCTTTGGCATAAACACGCTCCTTAAAGGGAGTTGCACCGATGCGGCGGTAGGTATCGATAAACAATTCTTCGTCGGTCCGGTTTTCGACGAACACATCGACCAGTTTCTGGATAACAGACGGCATATCCTTGGCACTGAAAGATGGGCCGAGCACATCGCCGAGAGACGCATCATTGCTGGCGCTACCCCCCAACTGAACCTGGTAAAACTCCTCGCCTTTTTTATCGACACCGAGGATACCGATGTGGCCCACATGGTGGTGGCCACAGGCATTCATACAGCCGGAGATGTTCAGATCGATGTCGCCCAGGTCGTAGACGTAATCCATATCATCAAATTGACGCTGAATGGATTCGGCAATCGGAATGGACTTGGCATTCGCCAGTGAACAGAAGTCACCGCCCGGGCAGCAGATAATGTCGGTAATGGTGCCGATATTGGGTGTTGCAAAACCGGCAGCTTTAGCTCTCTGCCACAACGTAAACAACTCGGTTTTTTTCACATCCGCCAGCACAATGTTTTGTTCGTGGGTGGTGCGAGCTTCACTGAAACTGAATTCATCGGCGAGATTGGCAATGATCTCCAGTTGACTGTCGGTGACATCGCCAGGTGCAACGCCGGTAGGTTTCAGGGATAAGGTTACCGCTGCATAACCCGGAACCCGATGACCACGCACGTTGCGTTGTAACCATTTGCTGAATGCCAGATGCTCGGCAGCCAAGGCGGTAACCTCGGCTTGCGCTGCTGCGTCATCAATGGTTTCGTAAGCGGGTTCTGTAAAGAAGCTTTTGGCCCGGTCAATTTCTGCCTGGGGCAAGGTATTGCTGGTGCCTTTCAAATGTACCCATTCGGCTTCCACTTTCTCAGTGAACACTTCCGGGGTCAACGCGCGAACCAAAATCTTGATACGGGCTTTGAATTTGTTATCGCGCCGACCGAACAGGTTATACACCCGCAGGATGGCTTCGAGATAGGTCAATAGGTGCTCCTGCGGCAGGTACTCGCGGATAACACTGCCGATGACCGGTGTGCGGCCCAAGCCGCCGCCGACATAGACCTTAAAGCCTACTTCGCCGGCATCGTTAAGCACAATCTGCAAACCGATGTCGTGAACTTGTACCGCAGCGCGATCGTGTTGCGAGCCTGTGACGGCGATCTTGAATTTGCGCGGCAGAAAAGCGAATTCCGGGTGAAAGGTAGACCATTGACGAATGATCTCGCAATACGGGCGCGGATCTACGATTTCATCTTCAGCTACACCGGCAAACTGGTCTGATGTGGTGTTGCGAATGCAGTTGCCGCTCGACTGGGTGCCATGCATCTGGACTTCCGCCAACTCCTGCAGGATATCCGGAACCTCGGTCAGGTCGGGCCAGTTAAATTGAATGTTCTGGCGGGTACTGACGTGGCAGTAGCCTTTGTCGTAGTGGCGGGCAATGTGGGCCAGACGGCGCAATTGGGTGCTGTTCAACATCCCATAAGGGACATTGATCCGCAGCATTGGAGCCAAACGTTGGACATACAAGCCATTTTGCAGGCGTAGCGGTAAAAACTCTTCCGGTTTTATCTCGCCAGCCAGAAAGCGTTCAGTCTGATCGCGAAATTGAGCGACGCGCTGGCGCAGGATGGTGTGGTCGTACTCGTCGTAAATGTACATAGGGGCTAATACACCGTGCAACAGAGAATAGGTAGCCCGCGCAAGAGTCTGCAACCTCGGAACGCGGCTAAAAACAGGCGCGCAGCATACACTAAAACACTTTTTACAGCGAGGTATGAAGGCGTTGGCCTCGTTCAGCTTGGACTCGCGCGAGAAGGCAACATAACAAGCTTTAATTGCGCTTTGAACGAATATTTAACGCTAAATACATGCGATTTCGTTATAAAAGCCTCATTTCTGTTGCCAATCTCAAAGTATTTATGTTAAGAATCGCGCTTAAGGCCGGATTAACGCTATGCCGGTTACTCAGTGCGTACAAATTGTGCGTAAATCATAAAAATTCACACTGATATATCAGGAGAATAAAAATAATGAATGAACCTATTGAGCTAGAAGAACGTAGTGATAGCGTTGCTGATGCCATTGCTGCTGTTGCGTTAATCGCTATTTTTGTTGCCGCTTGCGTTTTCTGGGTAAGCGGGCAATAAGCTGTAAAGATTTTGTCATCATTCAGATCCCCCAAACCCCGAGCATGTCCTCGGGGTTTGTTTTTTTGGAGCTGACAATGTGAGCCAGGCTAAGCCACTATGAACACCACTAAATCGTCACAAGCGGATTTCCACCTGCACAACAGTTTCGTTTTCTGGATTACGCGTTTGTCGAGCGTTATGAAAGAGCAATTTAACCAGCAATTACAGGAGCAGGATGTTACCTGGCCGCAATGGATGATCCTCAATGTGCTGCACCACCAACTGGCCAAAACCCCCGCACAGATTGCTGACAATATCGGTGTGGATCGGTCAGCGGTAACACGGCTACTGGATCGTTTGGAGGCTAAATCGTTGATAGCGCGGGTCCATGATGGACTGGATCGACGCTCAATCAAGATTCATATTACCGAAACGGGACAAAGCCTGATTGCAGAGCTAAACGATGCCGCTGTGCGCCACCAGGAAGCATTTTTGCGGGAGTTGCATCCGACTGAGATGCGCGCATTCAAGATGAATGTACAGAAGCTACTGCGTGCCGGTGGGGTAGAAACAGCTCAGGTCTGGCGACATATGTGATTGGCTGGCTAGCTTTACACGTTGGCAAGTACAGTTTTTACAATGACAATCATGATCACAACAAACACAACCGTAAAAATAACACCTGCGGCGATATAGGTATAAATACTTCCTCCGGTAAAATCCCGCTCACGATTCTTGTTGCTTTGCACACCGATAGCGGCGGCCAAGGTGCTGGATACCACTTGCCAAAAGGTCGGTTTCTTTACTGGTTTCTGGTCATTTGTCATCGGCTGGCTCATTTCTTCGCGTCGTGGGTTAATCCGGAGTGCTGTAAAAATGGTCGGTCAGATATTATCATGCCCGACCCACGTTGGTGCGAGTTCTATGATGTCTGATGATCTGGATACGTTGGCAGTTCTCCCCCCCTGCCATGAACAAATCACCCTGTTACATGAAGACCAGGATTTTCTGCTCATCAGCAAACCACACCGTTTACTGAGCGTGCCGGGGCGTCATCCCCTGAATCGTGATTCTGTACTTGCGCGCCTGCAACAGGATTACCCCTCCGCCAGCATCGTCCACCGCCTGGATTTTGATACGTCCGGTATCATGGTTATCCCGCTCAATAAAGCAGCGTTATCCCATATCAGTAAACAATTCCAGGCCCGCAGTGTTCTAAAACGTTACACCGCTGTAGTGCACGGTTTGATCGCACAGGATGTCGGTAAAATTGATTTACCTATTGCAGCCGACCAGGAAAACCGGCCGCGCTATAAAATCTGTCACCAGCAAGGCAAATCATCGGTGACTGAGTATGAAGTATTAGCTCGCGATACAGAGGCTGATACGACGCGTGTCTGGCTGCATCCTATTACCGGTCGTTCGCATCAATTGCGATTACATATGGAGGCAATTGGTCATCCGATATTAGGTTGTGACTTTTATGCGGATGCCAGTGTGCAACAAAAAGCTGCGCGCTTATTGTTACACGCGACGGAGTTGGTTTTTGCGCATCCGCGTTCGGGAGAAACCGTCAATGGGTTCAATGCGCCGCCGTTTTAGGGAATAGCAACGCACGAGATATCCCACCACTCTGGTAAGAGCTGCCGGACTTCCTGCTGGGCAAAGCGGTCATCCAGCAACCATAAATAACCAGTGTCATCTTGTGTGCGAATAACACGACCAGCAGCCTGAACAACTTTCTGAATACCGGGATACAGATAAGCAAAATTGTACCCCTGTTGAAAAACCTGTTGCATTCGCTGGCGCAAATGTTCGGTCACCGGATTAATTTGCGGTAAACCGAGCGTGGCAATAAAAACGCCTTTTAATGCATCGCCGGGCAAATCCACACCTTCGCTGAATGCACCCCCCAATACAGCCAGCCCTAATAAATTCTGCTCTTGACTGAAACGATCAATAAAAGCTTCACGGTCTTGCTCGCTCATGCGACGTGATTGGGCGATAAGCGTCACATCCAGATGGGATAACTGTTGTTGTAGCTCTTGTTCAACGTGTTGCAAAAATTCATAGCTGGAGAAAAATGCCAGATAATTGCCGTTTACTTCGGACAATTGTTGCGCAATGGTTTTGCAGATAGGCTCAATGGCCGCCGAGCGATCCCGATAGCGGGTGGATATATGCTGTGTGATTAACACCTGTAACTGATGTGCCTCAAACGGAGAAGGCACTTGCAGGAAAACGGTGTCGTCTGGCAAGCCCAGGAGTTGTTTATAAAAATAAGCGGGGCGTAAGGTGGCTGAGAAGAAGCAGGCACTGTGAGCATGGGCCAATCTACTGGCCAGCAAGCGCGCCGGAATCAGATTGCGCAGTGTCAGAACCTCTTGCTTGGGTTTTGATTGCTGCATATCGATGCAGTAATCATCATCGATCAGTTCCAGTTTTTCCAGATAATTGACGGTGCTAAAAAAGAATTCTTGCACTGATGTGCGTTGTACAGGATGGTCAGGATGTTGTTGCAAGAATTCAATATAGTCATTGGCAAAACCGGTTAATGCCAGATTGAGTTTTTCCGGTGAGCTATCAAGTAAGGTTAATTGATCATCGACGAACGCCAAGGGTTTGATTGCTTCGCGCCAAAGCCGGTTGATGCGCTCCAGGGATTTTTGCAGCGTCTTGGGTGCAAGCCGCTTGGCTGCTAATAAATCGCTTCGGCTGATGCTAGCGCTGTACATCTGGCGCGCGCGATCAACCAGATTATGACATTCATCAACTAATAAATAAGGATGCCAGTCAAATTCGCGCGTTAAACCCTGGAGCAGGGCGCTGATATCAAAATAATAATTAAAATCGGCTACGACAATATCGACCCAGCGGCTCATCTCCATGCCGAGATAATAGGGGCAAATTTCATGCGCGTGCGCCAAGTGTGTTAAAGACTGTTTGGTTAAGAGGGGCGTTGAATACGCGGCTTGGCGGGCGTGGACTAATTTGTCGTAAAAATTTCGCGCAAATGGGCAACTGTCGCCGGTGCACTGTTTATCAGGCTCCAGACATATTTTTTCCTGCGCGGTCAATTCCAGTGCGCGCAAGGGTGTAGTGTCACTGTCAGTGGCAATTAACTGTAGATTTTCCAGCGCCAATTGCTTGCCAGTCGTTTTTGCTGTCAGATAAAAAATTTTATCGACAGATGTTTTATTAAACGCTTTGATTGCCGGAAAAAGGCTGGCCAGGGTTTTTCCGGTTCCGGTGGGTGCCTCCGCTAATAAAACCCGGCCAGTGGCAGCTGCCTTGTAAACAGATTCGGCCATCTGTCGTTGTGCACTGCGAAAACTGCCGTATGGGAAAGGCAGGTGGTCAATCCATTGTGTCAGTTGATGTTGGCGGGCATTGATGTGTAGCTGCCATTGCCAATAAATCTCCGCGAGATGTGTGCCATAATCAATGAGCTCCTGACAGGTATAATCCGCTTCAACACGATATTCCTGTTGATCGCCCAGATTAAAATAAACTAACGCCAGAGTGATATCAGGACATTGATGCTGAATGCAAAACATCCAGCCATAAAGTTTGGCTTGAGCCCAATGCAATTGACGATGGTTGTCCGGCAGTTTTTCGAATTCACCGTAAAAGGTTTTTATTTCTTCCAGGCAATGCTTTTCGCTATCGTAGCCATCGGCGCGACCGCGAATCAATAATCCTTCATATTGAGCTGTCAGGCTGATTTCCTTTTGGTAGTGGATGGGACGGCGCAAGGAAACTTCCTGATGACCCGCAACACCTTCTTGCGCACTGGGACCAGGTGTAAAACGGCGATCGAGGCTTCCGCATTTCGCTGCAAATTCAGCTAATGCTCGCACGGCCACCGGTTTTAGTCGCGGAGACAGGTAGGTGTCATTGCCAGCTGACATAACACACCTCTGCCGGTATTTTTTGTTCGGCAAAAAAATCCAGCCAGCGCAATTGATTAT
>CAMPIG010000150.1 GCA_946886255.1 uncultured Cellvibrio sp.
GTTCCACTCCTTAATCGCTGGTGTTAATCAAATAACTCGCCAAGGCTGCAATAAGTTGATAAGACTCTTTTGAATAACCTCCTGAGGTAATATTCTCAGAAAACTCCAGTTATGTCTGTCTCAGGATAAGGGAAGTGGACAAAACCATAAGGGAGTTGAGGAAGGATAAAGGCTTGTCCCAAGAGGTCTTTGCTGACCTCGCTGCATTGATCGCAGCTACATGGGACATATTGAGAGGGGTGAGAAAATATCACTCTTACCAAGATTTATCAAATCGCTAAGACTCTGAATATTTCCGTGCAATTGATATTTGAGCGCATTGAGTAACTCTGAAAGTCACTTAGGGGGATCCTTTTTTCGATTTGCTGCCAACCTAAAGCCTTCCGGCAGTGGTTTAAATTTATCTCCTTCTTGTGGCCATCGTTTGGCGCGACTCTGAAATGATCTAAGCGCATCTATGTCTAAAGTCGCTGCGACCACATAATCATTCTCACCACCCCGAAGGCGAGCTATGTCACGCATGAACGACTCTTTGGCTGGGGATCTAACACGGCTGTCCCCATATTTTCTGTTATTTACTAAAACTGTGTATGCGTGTACATCAAGAGCAGCAGATTCAATCAAGGAAGAGAAAGTTTCTAAGTCCTGGTTCCAGCTTAAAACCATGAGGGCATCTACCACCCCTTGAAAGCGTAAGCGAGCGATCGCATTTTGTAACTCAGAGCAAATCATCACTCCGAAGTTAATGCCATTATGAATATATACAGGCTTTCTTATTTTTCTTGCTAACAGTTCCGAGACAGCCCAGCGCTTTCCATACTTTGCATGAAGGTCTTTATCCTCATTAACGGCAGGACGTAACTTTGGTTGCCAAATCTTAACTGATGCTGGATAGCCCAAACGATTATCTGAGAGCGCTAAAACAACCTCACTTTTTAAATAATTACCGAGAGAGTGTCGATACTCCGTTCCCGCTATCAAGCTAATACCTGCAGAATTCAAGCGTGCTGCAATACTATTCACCCAATGCAATGGTATTGAAAGCTCGGGAAATAATACGTAATCTGGTTTTGGTGAAAGCTTTAATGTTTCATTAACTAGCCTGGATAATTGTTGGTATCGCGTGCGCGATAGATTTGATTTATTGCACGCCATTAAAGCCCAGTCTGAATCCTCAGTTTTGATATTGGTTAGAGCAACTATGACTTTCTGCTTTTTATCTGTTCCTACTCGGATGAATTTCCTTCGTCTAGCTCTAAATTCGTTAGTGTCGGCTTTTAACTTAACCGGTTGCCCGTCTTGTTGGACAGCGATAAGTGTAGGCTTAACCCATACCCCGCGAACAGCTTGAGTATATCTTGCCCAAGTAACAGAGGGTTTTTCATTTAGCGATGCACCACTCGTTGTAGGTAGCCAACACATTCTGGTGCCAACTCAGAAATTTCTGAAGGGGTTAGTGGGCGAGTAGGAAAGATGTATGGCAGATAGCTCTCATTTTTTCTATTGTCTTTTTCCACATACCGAAGACGTTTAAGTTTAGTGGACTTCAAAAACTGCTGAAGAGATTCAGCATCAACCAAACCTGATGACTTCAGTAATGCAAGCGCTTTCCTTCCCCTGTTAGATGCTTGCTTCCTAACGAATTTTTCAGCTGACTTACTCTGTAAAATCGCTTTATATGGCTCTTTAGCTAGGTCTGCCATTGCAACTAATGGGGCTTTAGAATGAAAATCTGCAATATCAAACCTGAGATTCAACAGATCCTCAAAATCTTGCAAGCTATGAAAAATTCCATCGAAAAACAGATTAGATAATCGTTTTTCTTTTTGATTGAGCTCACCAAAAAACAGCTTATCTGAGCGATAGTAGCGTGTGGCGGAATCAATAAACAACCAAGTTAAGGTCCCCTTAACAAGACGCCAAAAATCATTATTTGCTATGCCTTTTCGTCCGTTTATGCATATATCCTTTCCTGCCGTTACCTCTGATGCCAGTCGATCAATAGTTTTGTAGGCTTTTAGTGCGATTTTTTCTGCCTCATCCCATTCGTTCATGCTAATAGAAAAGCCTAACAATCGTGGTAGATAACTAAAATGAGCAAATAGATTATCAGCCCTCAATATATGATTATGAGCAAATTGATAAAATTCCTTTCTCTGCTCCTCCCACTGATCGGGAGGCAAATCTCTAGCTAGAGTTTCAACATGTCGTAATTGCAAAGACCAGCTTAAGCGGCGAATAGTCAAGCCATCAGCTCGCCTTAGAGTATCCGCATTCTCACCAACACTTCCAGCAGCAGATAGAACTTTGGCAGCAGTCGAATTATCCAGTTGGTCTGGCGATGGCATCAAGCGATGCTCGCTTGATAATTCATAAATTTCTTTCTCGATACTATCCAATAAATCCAGTCCGGCACGTCCTTTTAATAGAAATAATTTTTGCTTATCGGACTGTAGCTGTATTTTAGTATCACCTTGAATTTTTTTACCTTGCTGAATGTACCAAGTAAGGGAATCGCTCTTGTCAGGATAAACACGTTTCTTTCCGATTCTGCTCTGCAATATCGCCATGAATCATTACTATTGAAAATATTCCCAGGATCACGCATTACTAGGAACATATCGTCAACATAACGCCCATAATGGATGGGAGACAGCTTTTCAATAACCAGTCTGTCCCAACAATGTAAAAGTGCATTTGATATGATTCGGCTTGCGGTTAGTCCGATCACCAATCCGCCGCTAATTTCAGAATCATTGCCACCAATCCCTTTTCCATATTTAGCTGCTTCATTTGACCAACGATTTAAGAAATTGGACAGCTGGGTGGTAAATTCAATTTCTTCTTTCGACAGCTCCAAAGCTAGGGCTTTAAGTAACTTCGGGCTTGCTAGTGCAGTAGGATCAATGAAGTGATAGTAGCTTTTTAAATCTAGAGATACGGCAATAACATCGCGATTTTTTTCGAGTTCGTCCCGAATCGATTTAAGCCCATCGCCACGCCATTTTTGATAGGGCTGAAAGTAGGGACAAAAAGACCCGATAGAACTAATATGAAATGGCTTTTCCTCTTCATCAGAAAACATATCGTCGTTTTTGACGCGCTTTAATCGTGCTCCATAACAACAGTCGTCTAATTTCTCATCAACCTTGTGACCTATGGTATTTATCCATAGTGCTGAAATTATATGTGCTTCTACAGGAAAATCACCAACTATGCGGAATTCGGGTACCACATGATAATTTTTGAATAAATGATCGGCAGCCCGTTCTGGATTGGAGAAGTGAACATGACCATTTGATGATGATTTGTCTTTCTTGTCTGTTGAAAGTTTCTTCGGTAATAGACGGAAATCACCCAAAAATGCTTTATCTTTTTCAAATCCATTTTGCTCTTGCAGTCGCACTAGCAGCTTCTTCAAATTGGTTATCAGTTTTTGTTCATACTCAGCAAACTTAAAAGCGCTAGGAAACGTATTTTCAAAAAAACAATCTGCTTTAGCCTTTCGATAAGCAACTAGCAAATCTTCAATAGTTAATGAATCCCATCCATCAAACTGCGCTTTGTATCCCATAATCCTAGTCCTGTTTCAATTGCTCGGCAGTCTGAATGGCCTCCACAATGGCGAGTTTTACTGCTTCTGGATAATCCTCTTCATAGAGAATTGAGCTAATAATTTGATGAAGCAGATCTTTATTAATTACATTGTCGGCCACCCAAACGGCTATATTCTCCATCTCCTTAGTGAAGCGCTTTACCAGGTAATCGAAGCCATTCAGTTCAAGAAAATAAGCGCCCAACGCTAATGACGAGCGTTTATTGCCATCATTAAATGCGTGATGCTTATTGATGGAAAACACTAAGTGCGTGAGTTTGTCTTCCACCTCAGGGTAGTACCAGTCGTTCCGGATGTGTTCTAGTGGGCTTTCCAGCTGACCAATATCCTTGATGCCTGCAAGACCACCAGAGTTCTCTATGATCCAATCGTGCACAGAGATCGCGTGCATCACATCGAAATAAAAATTGCGGATGCCGTTATCTGAACCCGTCATTTTAGCGATCCTTCAAGCGCTTAAATACCGCGAGAGTTGCGGGATCGCTTAGTTGTTCCTCCAAAGACCTGCTTTTTTCACCTAAGAAGCGATCAAAATCAGCTTGAGGTACAGACTGAATGTAGGCCTCCAGTTTTTCATGCAGTGCATCGCGGAAGCACAAATCTCGGCTTGCCATTTTTGTTCGCGCATCCAGTATCAGAGGTTTGAATAGAGGATGTTTTTCAAAATTGGCAAACAAGCCTTCGGCTTCCTTTTGTGTGAGCTTGCGGCCTTGGGTTGTGCTGGCTTCCTCCAGCTCATGAGCAATACCTGATTCGTAGCTAGCAATCAGGTTCAGCACTTCTGAATATAGAGTTTCGCGGATATTGGTTTTGGACGCTAAGTTCAAGACCTTTTTATATTCGGCGGCGTTTTCATGGAAAATGCTTTGATAGATCAGGTTGGTAAAACGCGCATACTTCCAATGGTTGCCTTCAACATAGTTGTCGAGTGCATCGGTGAATTGGCGACGGTAGTTGTCTTCTTGCAGCGCAGAGATCAAGTAGTTCTCATCACGCTGATTAATAAACTTGGTGTGCCCTCCTGTTCGCTCGGCCATCACGTCCAGCACAATATCCAGCAACCGCGAGCGCAATAGGCGCGCCGGCTCGCTCTCGGTGAGTAGCATGCCCAGATTCAGCACTGCACGAAAACTAAACACACCCAAAACACTGGTTTTGGTACCGTCATTGGTGTCGGAACCATCAGTTAACTCTTTGAATTCCCTAAGTTTTTTTCCCTTAAGTAATTGGTAGCCGTTGCTTTTTAGCTCATCCTCATGGCTGACTAAATAGCGCTCAATAGTACGATCTGCCACCTCATAGAGCGCCACCACCTGTGCCTTGGTAAACACAGTCTCACCTTCAAAGGTTACCCCGCCCAAACTTAGGTGCTGCTCAGCCTGCTGTAAGGCATAGCGGTTGTTGAGAATGTTTTGGCGGTCGTGGGACGATTCCGTGAGGTCTTTGGCCATACTAGCCTCCGCTGTTTTCGGCTGAGTGGATGGTAACTTGGCCGCTCGTTAGCATGGGGAGAAGCCAGTCACGAAGCTTCCCAAGAGCTGCACTTTGTTGATTATTACTAACTATCGTCCTAAGTATGGGGGAAGTTCCTGGTTTTTTAAAGATATCGACTTACAAGCCGAATCAATCAATAAAATAAGCAGCCAAAATGATGCGGTAAAAATAGAAGATGAATTACAAACCATCAATAAAATATGGCCGAAGCTAAATTCAACTCAACGATTGGCAATTGTCATTTGCTGGATAAGTTTGCCTATAATTGAATTAGGAAAACAGAGCTAGGATGTAAGAAAAATATTTTCTCTGTGGTAGGTTAATGCGGCATTGTCCGGTAGAAATTTCTCCGGCGCTTTTTTAATAAAGTGCCTTCTATGGATAACAAAGAACTGGAAAATAAAAATCCATCCATCTTTTCCTTCAGCCTGCCTGATAAAGTCACCCTTAGATCTTCATCGAACGTTATCAAGCCCTTATCAAAGGCTTTATCATAGAGCGCGTTTAATGCTATTCCATTGGTAGGGTCCGCACGACGTTGTTCGTTTGCAGCCCATGGGATGATATGGCTAGCAACCAACAGCTCGGGCATTGCCAATCCCGAAATAGCACAACGATAATCGTAGCTTTGCATGACTGCCTGCCTAAAAAATCGCTGCACGCGTCGGACTTTAACTTCCCGTGTTGTTTCAGTCATACCCTCGGGTAGGGTCGGTTTAATAACGTCTTTCTCTATTTTGGCCTCAACCTTGTTTTCATATAACGCCTCCGCTTGCTCGGCAATTGCCGTGGAGTCATTCATGAAAGCATCCCACAACGCGCGGTCAGCTTTACTTGCGCCAGCCAAGCCTTTTTGACTGAGCGCAGGATCGAGACTGGCAAAATTACAAGCCTTCATCGCTACCGCAGATGGCGTTCGACCAATGACTTGGGCAATCTGGATAACATCCGGATTGGATTGATGCAATTTTCCGAAGGGTAGGCGACAGTATAAATGCAGTGCTAGCAGGAGTTCATTTTCTTTCCAGTTATTGGCCATTATGAAGTCCTATCGACAATCCGAGTAATTTTCGCGCTTAAATTTATCAGGAGATAGATTTTGTGAGCTGGATGCGAATTGGACTTCAGCACCTTTGCTCCATGCAACTACATCCACCATACCTATCGGCTTTTTCTTAACACTTTGGGTAATTAAATTTTTGGCTTGCCATTCATATCGGTAGCCAACCAATGTGATCCTGTCGCCTTCTTTAAAGCTGGAAATACTGTGCGGATCTGGTAAATCGTCGGGAACATTAGGAAAAATTCCCTGATGGCTATTAATTTCATATAACTTTGTACAAAGCGCATCGCCCGTCATGGAAAGGTATTCGACCTCAATCGTTGTCGGCTTATCTCCTATGCGTACGCTTTGGTAACTCATGTAGGGTTTAGTTAGCCATACAAAAAAAGCGATTACTACCAACAATAAGAGACTTAAAATGGAGAAAAAAATTTTCATTGTGTAAATTCCTTTACTTTGGTGTTGAGGAATTGGCAAAAGTTAACGTCCTTCGATCTATCCCATCGTGGATGAGCTTTCCGCCTTTATAAGCTCTTACCCTTCCGTGTCGGTAGTCAGAACTTTTTCCATTAGGATTTTTATTGGGATTGGAGTTAAAGATATGCCCAACCACGATCGCCTCTTTAGAGAGATTATCTGAAAACTGTTTGGCAAAGTTGTCCTTAAAGTATGTATTTAGGCCGGGAATCATCTCCGCTGTTCGGCAACCATGAAACTCTACAAAGGCATTATTTGAAAATGAAAAAAACTTGATATCACCTAGATATGCAGTATCCGACGAATCATCGAAACTTTGGTTATAGTAGTATGAAATACCCTTTTTAGCCGTCCAATCGGTGTAAAGGCCGTGCATACTCTCTTCTATATATTCCGCTTGAGATTCATCTTGAGGTCTGTCGCTATCGGCTCGTATGCTCACATGGGCTCGACGTTGGATAAAGCCGGATTTCGCAGGCTTTGCTAACTTTTTGGCTATATGAATTCCTCCTTGATTTCCGTGGGAAACGATATCTAGCGACACCAATCCACCCTCGCTGTAACCATTAATAGCCTTCACTATTTCCTTGCCCGATTTTACAAATAATAGATTGACGGTATCTTCCGGGTACTTTGTTCTGTAGTCCTTTTTTAGCCTCAGAGCTGCGGCTTGGAAAGTATTAACATCCGATGACGCTATAGAGTCTGTGTAGATGATCAATCGATTGGCCATGGGTTTAACTCCTTTAAATGCAATATTGTCCAAATACTTCTGATGAAACTCAAAGGTTGACCGATCCTACTATTTTTTTGGCACTTTCCCAAGCGATTGTCTATTAAAACGAGCCATATTGGTTAACTCTGATAAACCTCAGGGGCGTCGGGTTACGCCGCTGCGCGGCTAACACGACCTACGGGTTATGGCTTCAGCTTTTATTCAGAATACCTTCGTTATTGTTTGGTAAAGCACCAGGAGGTTAATCATGAAAAAAATCTTGACGGTGGTAGCTGGGTTGTTGGTGGTTTGGGGTTGGCTGGTGGTTGCGGCGCCGGCGCTTGCGCATGATCGGCAGCATTGGGTTGGGCATGAGCGCCAGCAAATTAATCGCGAGCGGGAAGCGATGCATCGTGAATTCGATGCGATGATGCGTGACCTGGATGCCGAGGGGCGGGAGATTGATCGTTGGCAAAGTCGCCAGCATCACGGCAATCATCAAACGATAGGGCGGATCACAAATCAAAAGCGCGATGCCTTGAATCGCGAACGCGACAGGCTTAATCGTGAGCGGGATCGGATGAACCGGTATTATGATGAGCGGAATCGGGAGTTGGATCATCGGAATCAGTGGCATGATCACCAGTGAGGGGATTACGGCTTTTACATATAGGGAGAAATCGACAATATAATATCTCTCCAGCACGTGTTTGCTTACTAGCCTCAATAGCCTTTAAAATCCCTCTCTCCAAAATCTGGCTGTGTATGTCAATCAAAAGGATCATGATTATGTTGCTAAAGAATTCGGTTGGTAGAAAAGGGGTTAACAACAAGCTTGATGTCAAGCTGATTCAGGAAGCATTAAATAGAGTAATCCGAATCCCTTATGCATTATTAGCCGTGGATGGCATTAGTGGACCGGTAACAATAACTGCAATAGAGCGTTTTCAGCGCCAAGTTCTAAAATTTAACAATGTAGATGGTCGGGTAGATGTTGACGGTAAGACTTGGGGTAATCTTAAGAAATACTTGGTTGACTCACCAAATAAAAAAACGGCGATGTTCTCTTTGTTTCCAATGTCACCTTCCAATGATTTAAAGAAGCAAGTTGCTATAACACGTAAAAAAATAGCTTGGGGCGCTAAAGTATCTGGTGCGTTTAAAGAGAAAGTGATACAAATTTGCGAATCTCTAGATCTAGCTCCCGACTATTTGATGTCCTGCATGGCCTTTGAAACTGGTGAAACATTTAGCCCAAGTATTAAAAATGCGGCAGGGAGTGGCGCAACAGGACTCATTCAATTTATGCCTACAACTGCTAAAGGTTTAGGGACATCGACGGAGAAATTGGCAAAAATGACGGCTGTGGAGCAGCTTGACTACGTCAAGAAATACTTCACTCCCTATCGCAATAAGCTGAAGAAGCTGGAAGATGTTTATATGGCTATTTTGTATCCCGCTGCGGTGGGTAAACCTATTACTCATGTTTTATTTAGTGAGGGAAAAAAGACCTATAGTCAAAACAAAGGTTTTGATGCAAACAGAGATGGAAAAATAACTTTAAAAGAGATTTCAGTAAAGGTTCGACAGAAGTATGAAAAGGGTTTAAGTAAAGGATATTTGGGGTGACTGCTATGAGAAATCTTCATTATTTTATTCTAGTAATCCTTACATCGCTTTCTCTATCAGCTTGCGCAGACAAGCCAGCTTGGCAGGGTACGTATAATTACGAAGCTATGCTGGGAGAAAATGTTGCTGATGATGCGGTTATTATTGAATATGAATTATCCATCAGTGACAACGAGTGCTCGCTTCAGATAGAAGGTTATCAGATCTCCGAAAGTATTACCTGTACAGCGACGGAAGATGGCAGTCGCTTGACCATATTTTTTAAGTCTTACGATGATGGTTCCGTTAAAAATATTTATGATGTAGCTGTTTATCCAGTTGGCGGAACACTATTTAGTTTGAGTTATGAGGACAAGCAACTTTTAACTAATTGGGGCGTGTTAACACCAGATGAATCTATGGCAAAAAAGGGCATTTACTTCGTAAAGGAGTAATCCTGCATTGTTAGATATTTGTCTGGGCATCGGTGCTGAATGCTGTTTAGCGCAGCCGCTGGCTTTTACTCAACATAAAGCGCAACCCTACCGATGCTAACCGTACCACCTTCAGGCATTTCCCAGCGGGGCTGGAGTAACAATCTGATTTGATTTTGCTGTTGCATGTGTTTGCTGAGTTGTAGCAAGTAATGGCTTACATCCAATACCAAATGCATACCGGCTGCGTCCACATCTTCCAATCCATAAAGCCCCAAAGCACCAACTGAGGTAAGTTCGGATGTGTGTAATGAGCTTTTACTGCGAGCGGATTCAGCGCTGAAAAGCTCCAGGCTTACATCAATAATCGGTGGCACGCCGCTTCCCAAAATCTGTTCAAAATGCAAATAAGCCGCGTGCGCAGCAACGAGGGTGTTTGCCGTGTCGACAATATTCAGCGTTACTGACGTTGGCGTATTGGCCAGCGTCAGTGTGCCGTGATTCACCGCAACAAGCCGTGGAGCCATGATGTGTTGTTTCGCTGTT
>CAMPIG010000151.1 GCA_946886255.1 uncultured Cellvibrio sp.
GAATCCATCAATGATTTGAAAGACCAATCCATTGATGCGCACCTTCTGTTAGGCAGGGAATTTCGTTACGTTATCGAACACCTTCATAATGTGCCTTCATTAAAGAATTTTGCTCACGCCATGGAGGCATTCCTCGCACGTCGCTTATCCACCGAACGCATGCGCACTTATCAATTGGTTGAACGGGCAGTGCAGCACCTATTTTCCGCTAGCCATAGCGGCAACATTGATTCACTCGCACACTGGCTGGGTGTCTCCGACCGATATTTGCAGCAAACGTTTAAACAGCATGTTGGACTAACCCCAAAGCAGCTATGGAAGATGATTCGCTTCCAGCGCAGCTTCCGCTATTTAAGCGGAGGGCATGAATCCATAACGGATGTTGCCTACCGCTGCGGTTATTATGACCACGCCCATTTTACGCACGACTTCAAAAGCCTTGCAGGCATGACGCCCTCGCAATACCAACGCACGACCTTACCACTGAATCAATTTTTCCTCGCGCCCGGCAACCGCACTTATCTGTGCAATTATGCCGCCGCATCTACTTGTTTTTAGACAACCAATCGCCACTTCGGATTTTTACAAGCGAGCAACAAGCACTCGCACCTAATATCCCGATTATCTTTACATAAGGGGGATTAACCGGTGCAATCATTTAAATTTTTCATTTATTTAATTTGCCTGCTCATGGCGAGCAACGCTCATGCCCAAGATGTGGATAACGGGCAGCGTCTCTATCAATCACAGTGCGCCGGCTGCCACAGCCGCGATCTGACTGGCGGCTATGGTCCCAATCTTATCGACGACACTTGGTTGCATGGCAGCACGCGCGGCGGAATCCGGGAGGTTATCACTCAGGGGGTGCCGGGCACTGGCATGCCCAGCTTCAAGCACACGCTGAATGAGGAGCAGGTAAACCATATCATCGACTACCTCATCCATATGCGCACCAGCTCGTCCACTTCACATATTCCGTCGCTTCAGAGCCCTATTGAAACATTGGATTACGCAATAAAGGTAGAGGAGTTCGTCAGTGGCCTGGAGATTCCCTGGGCACTGGAGTTTACCGACACGCATACCGCATTGATCACAGAACGCGCCGGGCGATTGCGCATAGTGGAACGAGGCCGCTTGCGCGAGCAACCCATCGCGGATACGCCAACGGTGTACCACCCTCCGCAAGCCCAGGGTGGTTTGCTGGATATTGTCTTGCATCCCGATTTTAACAATAACGGATGGGTCTATCTGGCGTACACCGAGGCATTGGAAAAAAATGCAAATGAAGAACATCCGCCAAGTATGCTGCGCATTGTACGCGGGAAAATTCGCAACTATCGCTGGGTGGAGCAAGAAGATATCTTCGTTGCACCCCAAAAAACTTATACCACCACACCACCTTACCACTACGGCAGTCGTATGGTGTTTGATGAGCACGGTTATTTATTTTTCTCTGTGGGAGATCGCTACGCGCAAGACCAGGCGCAGGATCTACAGCGTCCAAACGGAAAAATCCATCGAGTCCATGATGATGGCAAAATTCCCGTTGACAATCCCTTTGTTAAGCGCGCCAACGCATTGGCATCCATCTATAGTTACGGCCACCGCCATCCGCAAGGCATGGCGATTCATCCACAGACAGGTGAGATATGGGCAGCGGAGCATGGCCCCAAAGGCGGCGACGAATTGAATCGCCTTGTTGCCGGTGGCAATTACGGCTGGCCGATTATCAGCTACGGCATTAACTACGATGGCAGCGTGTTAACCCCGCATCGGCAGCAACAAGGTATGCAGCAACCCGTGCGTTATTGGCGCCCGTCCATTGCCACTTCCGGTGTTGCGTTTTATGAAGGCAAACTGTTTCCGCGTTGGCAAAATAAACTTTTGCTCGGCGCCCTGAAAGATGAAGTACTGTTGTTACTGGACATACAAGATGGCAGAGTCATTCACGAAGAAAGCCTGTTAAAAAATCAGGGCCGTGTGCGCGAGGCTGTTGTGGGCCCAGAGGGTGCGGTCTATGTTATCCTGGATGAGCCGGCTCGGATTGTTCGCCTCACAGCGGAAAAGGAAAGGCTTCTGTAAAAAACTATAGTGCAATATCAAAATGCATCACATCTTCACGTACGCCCAATTTAGTGTAAAGCGCAACGGCCGGATCATCACCGTAATCTGCCTGGACAAAGATCACATAAGCACCCCGCTCGGCAGCAATTGTTTGCAGCGCCTGAATTAATGACGTTGCAATACCTTCGCGTCGATGCGCCTCGTCAACCGCCAGATCATAAATATAGATTTCACTGCGTTCTTGCTCAAATTTTTGTAATTCATAAGCCGCCAAAGCACCAATTACCTGCTCATTTTTTAGCGCGGCCAGCGCAATAAAATAATCACTACCCAGCAGTTTCTGCATGTAAACCTTGCCGGGGCGCTTGGTGTTATAGGTTCCAGCCTCATTAAACGCATCAGCAAAGAGAGACAACATCGAGTTCATCAAATGCAAATCCGTTGCAGAAAGTTGTTTGACGTTGACCTTTGCTGTCATCATTCAGCTACCTTTTTATACATAACGATATGAGATGAAAATAATTGGGTATAGCGTTCGTTATAGCGGAACTTGTAATCGAAGTCAGTTTCATCAACTCTGCGCCAGGCGCCATCAAAATACTCATTAATATCATCAACCGTGCCGGAAAAGTCATCCAGATATTGTTTGCTCCACTGATAGCTCGACGCAAGCGCTAACACACCACCTACTTTTGTGGCTTGTTGAACAGCACGGACAATCTCAAGCGGGTCGGTTGCATTATCGATAACATTCAAGCAAAAAACCCAGTCGAACTGGCGAGAAAGCGTATCCATTACTAATGGACTATTGAGGATATCAAACGTTACATGGCGACATTCATCAGCGATATTGTGTGTGTCGACTTCCAGGTAGTTGAGTTCTTTGAGACTTTTGATATAAGGAAACCTGACTACCTGGCCCTCCATTAATAATTTACGAAAGCCATTGCCTAATCGTTGAGAAGGTTCCACCACTGTGACATCCGCTAAGGAAGGGTTGAGTTTAATCGTCTCATAACATACCCGGCCCAGCGCTGGCCCGACTTCCAATAGCGATTGCGGTGCAATTGGTGCGCTTCCAGATATCCACGCTGCCACTTCACGAAAGTAAAGTCATCTTTATCAGTCATGATTTTCCCTTCTGTCTTATTACTTCGGGTGAAATATATTTTACTCAAACAAGCCCTTTTAATTTCAACAACCCAAACGCCGCTACGGTGGTTGCGTCTTTTATCTCACCATGAAGGATCATTTGTTCTACCTCGCCAAGCGTGAATGCTTTGGTAACCAGTCCATGTTCCTCGGGCTCAATCTGTGCAGAGGATTGCGTTAAATCCGTCGCGAAGAATATATCGTAACCCTGGGTTGAGTAACCATAGGCGAGAAACAAGTGACCGACATGGCGTATATCATTAGCAATCAAACCAGTCTCTTCACGTAGCTCCGCCGCTGCAAGAGTCAAAGGGGCAATATCGACAGATTCCCATGAACCCTGCGGAAATTCCCAATAGCGTCCGGCCACAGGATAACGGTATTGCTCAACCAAATAAATTTTCCCATCCTGAACCGCCGCAATCACTGCAAAATCCGCTTTTTCTACCACACCATAAATGCCGGTATGGCCCGACTGCCGCACGATGGAATCTTCACGCACAGTCATCCATCGATTGGCATATACCGTTTTACTGGCGAGCATTTTAATTTCTTCAGACATAAAACCACATACCGCAAATGACAATTAATAGGCACGTCCATCATAGTGTTGAACCGGAATAGTCGTTAGATCAATATCATCAATGCAACGAATATTGATTGCAGCCATGACGTTGCCCTGTGGGTCGGTGCCTTCACCGAAGGGATGAATACCACAATCCGGACAAAAATGATGCTTGATAACATGCTTGTTAAATGTATAGGTGCTCATGGCATCCTCCGGCGTCAGCAGCTGAAGCGCTGTGCGCGGCATAAACCACAATAGTGAACCCTTGCGCTGACAAATTGAACAATTACATGACAAGGCGCCATCGATTTCGCCTTCCACTTCAAATGCAATTTTTCCACAGTGACAACTGCCCTGGTATTTCATTGTTTGTGCTCCTGTTAAATAAAAGTGGTGAACCAAAACCGCTGTTACAACATAAATTATGACGATCTAACATGCAAATTCGGCCATTGCAATAATCAGCCCTTCTCCGCAACTCTACGACTGAAAGCTTCCTGCTTGAGCCGCGAGATACCAGTGGGATAGTTTACGTGCTGCGCAAGCGAAGCGCCTGCATGCGACATTCGTCATCCGCAAGCCATTGCTTAATCTGACATTCATGATTCATCGTCATCGAGAGTCTGCTTTTACTAACACGGAATCATTAAAAATGACCATCCAAACGATAAAATCGAAGTGCGTTTTCATACAAGACTTTCTGCAAACCTTGATCTCCCACAGCAGTAGAAATGACGTCGATATCTTTATCGCTGTAAGCACGGGCCGCACGTGTCGAGGGTAGATCGGTACCGAACATCAAGGCATCCGGATTAGCCGAGTACAGTGCTTTCAATGCTGTGCAGACATCGAAGTCAGTACGCCCGAATCCCGTCGCTTTTACTCGAACTCCGCGCTCCGCCAACTTGAGTAGCGTCGCAAAACCATTACTGGAGAGTCCCAAATGATCAATGCTAACAGCTGGCAATGCAACCAGCGTAGGGAATAACTCAGGCAATTCCGTTGCATCGACATAAAGTTCGACATGCCAGCCAACGAGATCAAAAAGGCGACGGGCCATGCGCTCAAGCTGATTAACGTCCGCCGAGCCTCCGCGCTTAAGGTTAAATCTTATTGCGCGCACACCCGCCGTATTCAAGGTAAATACTTGCTCATCAGAAACAGAAGATGGCAATTGTGTTACGCCAACAAATGACGACCCCAGTTGTTGTAGTGCTGCGATCAGATAGGTTTGGTCGAACGCTTGAAAAGAACCGGATACAACAGCCCCACCTAGCAGATAATAATCTTTCATGCGATAGCGATAGTCTGTGACGGTAAACTCCTCCGGCACGTAACCGTTATTCGGCACTAACGGGAATTTGGTATCGATGATGTGTAGGTGGGAATCGAAGATTGTTAGCTTGCCCAATTCGCCCTCCTTTTTTATGTTGGTCGTTTATCTGGCATGGAAAAAGAAGATTATTTTCACGTCGCGTCTTTGCCGCAAGAGGTTGTGTTGCTGCTGAGTATATCGCCGGGTACGATGTCCTGCTTCTTACCATCGGGAATATATAACGTAACATAATCCCCCGCAAAAACTTCACCACCAAAATTGTCAGGATCTTTAAGATCCTGGACGTTCAAAATTCTGGTGGTGTTATTATGAATCGGCTTTCCGTTTCTTTTTATAAAAAACGCATCGTCATTCGCGATACAACCCCTCTCGATTTTCCCCGATATCGATATACCCTTCAGGATCATACCGTTGAGCTCATCGACCTTGTCAACTGTCATTCGAAAATCATTTGATGAGTTTTCACAACCCAGGATTAATGTGATTAACATCATGAAGAAAACAATGGCAACATTAACGCCTAATTGAGATGCAATATTTTTTTTATCGGCCTGCATTATAAGGTCCTTGTTGGGTTCGTTTTATTGATGTCGACAATAGTGATATTAAATGGCCGCTAACTCGGATGAAGTAGATACTGTGTCCTTAACCGTAGGAATCATAAAATCCTCGAATACTGTACCGATTAAAGATTTTACATAGCGCTTAAGCTGCTCATTTTTCTTTCAATCGTTTAATGACCCAATCCCTTGCGCTTTAAGTTTTTGCTAGTCCGTCTTTCATTGTTTTGACTTGCTCAGCCGAGCGCCCATGACTTTAAAAGGATGTGATGAGCGATAGAATTTTGTAGGACTTCCAGGAAATTTTCTATCGGTTAAGTCAGGATCATCTTCCATAGGGCCTGCTGGCTCTACTACATAAACTCTTTCTCGTCCTTCACCAAAAGATAGTTCAGAGCCCCAAATAAAAGCATCGCTTTATATTTTTAGCTACATAAACACAGAAGAGCAACAGCAGGAACAATGTGTTGGTCTAATCACATCTCAACCGCGAAACGCTGCCTCAATCACAGCAATGTCGATTTTTCTCATCGTCATCATCGCATCGAATGCCCGTTTGGCGGCGATACGGTCGGGGCTGGTAAACGCTTTCGTCAGGGCGATCGGGGTAATTTGCCAAGAGATGCCCCACTTGTCCTTACACCAACCACACTCGCTTTCCTGGCCTCCGTTGCCAACGATCGCATTCCAGTAACGATCCGTTTCGGCTTGGTCTTCGGTAGCGACCTGAAACGAGAAGGATTCGTTGTGCTTGAAAGCGGGTCCGCCATTAAGCCCGAGGCATACGACGCCAAGGACAGTGAAATCAACAGTCAAGACGTCCCCTTCTTTTCCAGATGGATAGTCTCCAGGTGCGCGGTGCACCGCGCCGACCGACGAATCGGGAAATGTCTCTGCGTAAAATCGCGCAGCCTCCTCGGCGCCGTTATGGTACCAAAGGCAGATGGTGTTCTTTGCAATACTTGTCATGTCATTTCTCCGTTGAAATTAAACGTTTCATTGCTTCAGAAACGGCAATGATTCAACTGTAGTCGATCGAGGCGTTGTGAAATCGACATGAACATTGGAAGATTTGGCACCTGGTATTCAGCGGCGGCTGAAAGACCCTGGAGGGATTCAACCGCGCAGCGCATAAATCGATTAAAAACCGTATCACTGCCCCTTCTCAGTACTATTTATCTATAGATAAGTGCAGCGCCCTATTAATTATAGGGCGCTGCTTTTCGATCACGTGGGTTGAGCGGCCTGCCTAGAAACGACTGAAGAAATTCCAGACGGCAGAGGAGTAGAACGAGGGTGTTGCATGCCCGCCATTGAACGAGCACCAGACAACCGGATGCCCTGCGGCGCAGTTTTGATATTCAACACACGGGGATGGCTGGATTGGAACAGTGGTGTTTGAACAACTGTTAGCCGAAACGAAAAGATTTCTCGCCTCGACACCAGCGTTGTGGCCAACAACGTTATCGCTGGTACCGTGGGATATCCACGCAGCCATCGGCAATCCGCTGTCGGTATACGGCGTCCAGAGTGCGCCAGATGCCGGTGCGATAGCACGGAAGGTGCCAGCCATTTCGCGTCCCACAGCGAAGGACATCATCCCGCCGTAACTCCACCCTGCGGAGAAAATCCGGTCTTCATCGATACAGAGTGAATATTTTAGGTCGTCGAGCATTTCGCGTAAAAAGGCCATGTCCCGGCCGTTGGTATTCGTCCATCCGTCTGTACCCGGTGCGCGGTCGGGCGCTACAAAAATGGCGCTGCCGTTCGACAGGGCTTTCAGACCGTAATACCCCTGACCGACAACATCATTGGCGCTTCCGCCCCGCCAGTGCCAGCCAAAGACCAGGCGATAGGGATTATTCATGTTGTAGTTACTGGGAATGTCGAGGACATATTCCCGATTCAGACCACCAACATTAATGGTATGCCGGCCACTGGTCAGCCGCGCTGCAGATCCGCATCCCGCCGAACCGGAACCATCTCCGTTCGAACTTGATGATGAACTGCTTGAAGTTGGCTCACCCGATACGCTGCCGAAATTAATGTAACCATTACAGTGCAGCCATTCGCTGTTCGCGCCGCCGCCGCATTGGTTGTTGCCCCATGCGCCGGTGTTCTCGCTCTGATCCTCGGCCTGACGGGTTACACCATTAACGATGATGTAATCGACCTGCACATCCGCGTCGGCATTATTGTCATTGGTAAACACCACATGGATATCGCCGCTCAAGTTGGTGGTGGCGCTGTAATCCATCATGAAGGTGCTCAGTGTCCAGGTTTGCACGTCCGTGCCGCCGACACGCAAGGTAATGGACTCCACACCTGTCGTGCCGCTGGCACGCACATTGATGCTGTTATTACCAACGCCAATGGAGCTGGCGGAGGAGTTCGAAGAGACGTTGGAAGATGAACTGCTTGGAATACTTATGCTCGAGGAACTGGAGCTTGACGACGAGGTGATTGGCCCACCGCCAGTAGAGCAAGTGGGTAAAACGAAATTGCCACTATGCGTACCCTGGAAACCAAAGCTGACGCTTTGCCCGGCAGCGAGATTGCCGTTCCACGACACATTCGTTGCAGTCACCGTATTGCCGGATGTTGCAATGGCGGCATTCCAGGAATTGGTAACGCCGGGATTCTGATTAAAATTCAGCGCCACCTGCCAGCCGTTGATGGCTGAATTACCATCATTCGTGACGGTCACGTTCACCACATAACCATTGTTCCAAGTATCGGCATTAGCCGAGCAAGTTAGAGCGTAAACATTACTCGCGATCATCGGCAGAAGAAATAACATCGCCGATGCAAAGATGCATCGTCTTAAATTAATCATAGCGTTGTCCCTTTAAAAGTTATTGGTTTGGAATATCCGGAGAGCGAAATCTGGTACCCGCTTTCACACCTCCAAATACGCGCTTACTCCGGCCAACAGCATAATAAAAATATTATTATATGGTATGACGAATCATAACCAACTGACCACGAGTCAACTACTGAATGCAGGAACGACGCGCCGCTGGATGCAGTTTTATTGAGAGGCGTCACAAACTAATATTCATCGACCAACAAGACCAAATTGAAGTGCGCTGGTGGGTACCGCTTGTTTATAGCGGATTGTTATTTGGTGGTGATAACTTGATATTCACGGAAAGGTATTGAGTAAACACTTAATTTTTTACGGGTGATTTTTAATTAACATATAAAAAATGCGAAACGTTTTCAGGAAGAATTTGAGCAGGTATCGTGATAGTACTTTTCTCATACAATGTTGCAATCATTTCATTATTTTGTATGACAGACTGATCATTGAATTACGTCTAACATTTAGATTTAGCAAAATTTTTGAGCACGTGCTCGACCCCAACGTTGCGAATCGTTCAGACGAATTCGTCCTCAATAGACGAGTCAGCGATTATCTCTACAATCGCCAAAACAGCACAACAGAATTCGGAATGGGTTCGCTCTGTGAAGCACATTCCTCACAGAGCACACCGTTCTTCTACAAAAACATGCCGCCAGAGGCTTCAATTCGTTGGCCGTTAATCCAGCGACTGTTTTCTGCCACCATCGCCGCAATAACGCCACCAATGTCATCTGGCAGGCCCACGCGACCCAAGGCAGTTTGGGCGGCAAGAAAATCATTTAACTCCTGGTTGTCCCGCACAGCACCGCCACTAAAGTCAGTCTCAATGGCTCCCGGCGCGACCACGTTGACGCTGATACCGCGTGGCCCGAGTTCCTTCGCCATATAGCGGGTCAAGACCTCCACGCCAGCTTTCATTGCAGCGTAGGCCGCATAGCCGGGATAGGTGAATCGCGTAAGGCCAGTGGAGATATTAATGATGCGACCACCGTCCTTGATCAGCTCAAGCAGATTGATCGTCAGAAAAAACACCCCCTTGAGGTGGATGTTCATCAGCGTATCAAACTGCGCTTCTGTGGTTTCCGCGAAGGGAGTATGAATGCCGATGCCGGCATTGTTGATCAGGAAATCAAAATCCTCCCGCTGCCAATGTTGCTGTAGAACGGACTTAATATCCTGAGCGAAGGCAGGAAAGCGCTTGCTGTTAGCCACATCCAGTTGTAAAGCCACGGCTTTGCGCCCCATGGCTTCAACCTGTGCCTGAACCTCCGCGGCCTCCGTCTGATTGCTGTGGTAGGTAAAGATGACATCAGTGCCCTGGCGTGCCAGGTGAAGCACGGCGTTTCTGCCCAAGCCGCGGCTGCCGCCGGTTACGATCGCGAT
>CAMPIG010000152.1 GCA_946886255.1 uncultured Cellvibrio sp.
GGCGCAGGCACAGTGTGGACTCAGCGTTTACAGATCAATTCTGTCAGTTGCAATAACGCGACCTTTGGCGATCCCTTACCTGGTACGTATAAGCGCTGCGAAATTGCGGAACCGCAATGGACAACATGTGCAAATGAAAATCAAACATGTACATTCAGTGGCAAAAAAATTGTCCGCTACGGTGCTGATACCCGGTGGAGACAAGGCGAATTTACGAATCAAGTGGAATGCAGAAACAGCGTATTTGGCGATCCGGCGGTAGGCACTTTTAAATCCTGTCAAATCGCGAATGGGGCGAATGACACCACAGCACCTACGCCGCCCACCAATCTGAGATTGTCCAATCTCACCTGTACATCGGCTATCTTGAGTTGGAATGCAGCGACAGACGACATTGCCGTTTCAGCCTATGACGTTTATCACGATGGTCAATTTATGGTGAACGTAGACGGTACAAAACTTTCCGTTTCATTAACGCTGGTGCCAGGAGCGAGCTGGGGTTTATATGTTAATGCTGTTGATGCGGCGGGCAATGTGTCGCAAGCAAGTACCACGCTTCAAGTGGGTGTTCCGCAATGTGAAACAGATGTGACGCCGCCAACAACGCCGACAAACGTTGAAGGCGCCGCGACCGGCACGTCGGTAACGCTGAGCTGGACGGCATCCGCCGATAACGTTCAAGTGACGGGTTACGATGTTTATCGCAATAACGCAAAAATCGGCACCACACCTGACCTGACTTACGTTGATTCGGGATTAACAGCTAATACAACCTACCAATACTCAGTAGCGGCACGTGATGGGCAAGAAAATGTTTCCGCACGTAGTGCCAATATTAGCGTGACCACCGGTAGCGTTTGTTCCAGCCCGGTTTGCTCGGTTGAACAAGTCACAACCGATACTGATATCCCATGGGGATTGGTAGCGCTGCCAGATGGTTCTATTTTGTATAGCCGTCGCGATGCGCACGACATTATTCGATTGCATGATGGCATCAAGACAACTGTTGGCGCTATTCCGAACGTGGAAAGTACTGATGGCGAAGGCGGATTGCTAGGTCTTGCGGTTACCCCGGATTTTCCAGCCGACGATCCATGGCTTTATATATTCCACACCAGCGCTACCGACAACCGTGTTGTGCGGATTCAATATATAGACGATGAGCTGGATTTATCAACGCAAGAGGTTTTGTTGACCGGCATTCTACGCAATAAATTTCATGATGGAGGCAGACTGCGCTTTGGCCCTGACGGAAAATTATATGTTGCAACCGGTGATGCCCAGGCAGCCAACAGCGCACAAGATATCAATAGCCTCAATGGCAAGATATTACGAATGAACCCCGATGGCAGCGTACCCTCCGATAATCCTTTCAGTAATTATGTGTGGACATACGGGCATCGTAATCCTCAAGGATTAGCGTTCGATTCTTCAGGTCGCTTATGGCAGCAGGAATTCGGCGACGGCTCGCTTGACGAAACGAATCTGCTGGAAAAAGGGGGTAATTATGGTTGGCCGATTTGTGAAGGCACTCTGTCTAAATCCGGTAGCGGATGTGCTACACCCGGTTTCATAGCACCCAGGAAGACGTACAGAACGGCAGATGCATCATGCAGTGGAATAGCGATTCTGGAAGATGTGCTGTACATAGCATGCCTGCGCGGAAACCGCGTTTATCGCCACGACATTAACGGCAGCGAGCTTACCAATTCGCAGCAGCTTTTTGTGGGCACTTACGGCAGAATACGTACGGTAGAACCAAGCATTGAAGGTGATTTATGGATGACCACCTCAAACAACGGCGACAAGGACAGCACGCCTAACAACAGTAATGAAGAAATTTTCAAGGTGTATCTGAACAGATAGATAACATCGAAACGAGATCAATGCCGCTCATCGGGCGGCACTGATCTTCCAGTCGAAGAAATATCCTCTCTATCCAACTTCAACACCACTAGCCGTATATTGAATCAACTAGTGGCGTTCATTGCCCAAATACCGCGTCAACACCGTCTGCCAATCGTCATCGGCAATTACGCGCAAGAGTGCCAGATTCAATGGGCCACGCAACGAACTATCCTGTTTTACCGCAATGGCATAATCCTGTCGTTCGAATGTCTCTGCTAGCACATCGGTGCGTTTTGGATATTGTTGGTGAGATAGGTGCAACAATATTGGCCGATCATAAACGACCGCTTGAAATTGTCCTTTTGCGAGCCCCTCAGTGGCGGTTATCAGATTGAGTTGTGGGGAAAAGCCTATTCCATTGTCACGCAAAAATTCAGCACTGACAGAATTTTTTACTGTGGCGACACGAACGTTCGGCAAATCATCCAGCCCGCGCACACGGGAATCCAGTTGACTGACGGTAAGGCTCGTGGTGATCGCGGCGGTAAAGCTCGACACAATAATCAAACCGGCAAACATCCATATTAAACCCACGACACGTCCGGCAAGGGTGATGGGTGCTTTATCCCCATAACCGACGGTGGTCATTGTCACTGCCGCCCACCAAAAACTTGAACCAATACCTTCGGCTGGCGAACCGCCAAACATTGTCTGATTTTTATGACGCTCGGCGAGCCACAGAAAAACGCCTACCAGCAGCAATAGCCCACACAAGGCCGCGATAACCAACATGAATTTCCAGGAGAAGAAACGCTGAAACATATCGAAGACCGAGCTTTCCTGACGCGTAACCGCGATGGCCAAACCAGTGGTGTGGAAAGGGTGAGTAAAATCTATTTGTTGTTCCCGCTTCGCCGTGACCGTCAATGCGGCCACAGAAACATCTAATGTGCCATCTTGCAGGCCGCTGATAAGCCCCGATAAAGTCGTCTCGCGAAATTCATACTGCAGTCCCATCTCTTCCGCAATGCGCTGCCACAATTCGATGCTGATTCCCGAGAATGTGCCATCCCCCTCTTTTATAACAAACGGTGGCGCTACTTTGGTCCCGATAATGAGCGGTGCGCTCTCGTCAGATTGAGCAAAGCAGGGCAGGGAAAAGAGCAGGTAGGTGAAAAAAATCAGAATACGATGCATGGCGAACCTCATAGTCGATGTCCATTCGCAGACCTGAGAAGCCAGGTCAGGCGGAAGCACAGGGTTATGCTGTTACAAATGTGCAGGTGGGTGATGAGTTATAAATGATACTGTGTGGAGCCTCGATCTTCAAAAAATGTTCCTCTGGTTGTGAGGCATCACGACAGAGGGTGACACATTGACTCGATAAGTGAAAGGTTGGAGCCACTGAATCAATAAATTCCAATGCTATTCAACCAATCAATCACAACGGCCGCGAGATCTTGTGGTTGTTCGAGCGGAATCATATGGCCGCTCTCGTGAAATAAATGAACTGAAGCAGCAGGCATCGCATTGGCTAACTCGTTCGTTTCCTCCATGGGGCGCAACGCATCATGAGTGCTTGCAATAATCAATGTCGGACAACGTATGGAATCCGTAGGAACATCCGCTCTGCGTAACCCGGATTGAGTTGCAAAGGCTTCATAACCCAAACGATTTCCCATAGCTCTGATCCGCGAAATCAAATGTGTATCCGATGCGTGACGGGGATGTAGTGATGCCGCAATGGACCTGGAACTTAATCCGCTGAACGTGGATGTAGATAGCGCACGCACACCTTCCAATTTTGCCTTCGCTTGCTGTTCGGTATCCTCGCGCAATGAACTGGCGATGAGCACGAGCGCGCTCACTCTCTCGGGGTAATCGGCCGCTAATTGCCTGGCAATATACCCGCCCAGCGAGAAACCAATCAGCACGAAACGTTCAGGGGATTGTTCAGCAATGTGCTGCGCGATTTCTTTTATTGTATTTCCACCGGTCAGAATCGCCCGTGAGACTTTCCAGTCGTTGGGCAGGCGAGGGCAGAAGTCATCCCATAGCTTCTCGTCCAGCATGAAGCCGGGGATCAGGACCAGCGAAGTGGTTTTAGGATTGTTCATGTTTATCGCCCACTTCTTCTCAATAAAAACTACGCGGTTAGTGCAGACGATAAGCTTATACAATTAAGATTTGTCTGATTCGTCTTCCCAAATCTTCATGTAACCAGTCGATGCGAAATGAGATCGGAGGCTTTGCATGATGTCTTCACACCAGCTTTCCAGGCTATTGAAACCCAATACAGTTATGCCTTTTTCATGGTCTGCCGCGCTTTGGTCAACGACTTCCCAGAAAAAGTGGGCTAGTTCTTCAGCATCGCTTGGCGATTTAAGTCCTTCATTAAGGAAGGCTTCAATTCTGTCGTTGTTAAGCTTGTCTGCGTAGTGGAGGAGTATTTGTCTTTCTTCAGGAGCTCTAAATTTAATCATAATGCTTTTCTCGCATCTTTAATTTCGGTCATTCTATCGGCAACCCATGAAAGCTTTTGTGCCAGTTGCGTAGTTAACATTTTTTCTGTGACAGTTAAGAAGAAATGTTTGTTATCTGTTTCGTCGACTTCAAACTTTAGACCATTAGGGATATCCGCTGCTTCTAAGACCCAAAAGACGCTTACCGGATTTTCTTTGCTGTATTTGGTCTTGATTTTAAGAATATCTTTTAGGTGTGACCAGTGCCCTGAAAATGAAAGACCCATTTGTGGGTGGGGTAAAACCCACTGTCTACAAGTTGAGAAGAAGTAGTCTTTTTCTCTGACGCCATGATGCATGATTCCCTGCTCATGGTTTAAATAAAGGGTAGGATGTTCGCCCTTGATTGCTGGCCTTGCTCGAAACTTTCCTAGTGATTTTACGTACTCTCGGAGATTATCTGTTGTCTTGAATTGCTCCATTTTAGCTCCTTTTCCATTCTTGATCTAATGTTCATAACATATTTTATATTCCTGAATTCTTTTAGCTAACTCTGAATTTTTCGAGTTTTATTATTAGCTGCTTAATATCTTCTGGTATTTCATTTTTTTTGAATTCATCTATAATTTTTACATCTGTCAAATTGACCCCGTATTTTTCTTGGACGACTTTGCGCAATGCATGTAGAGTGGTTTTCCCGGGTGTTATGCACATCCTTGTTTCAAGAGTTTCCCACAGTTTTTCAAACTCTTCTATAGTTTCCTTGCTCAAAGTACTTGCGTCAATATTGGGTGAGTTTTTGTAGTTGAGACGTTTCGCAATGTATTGCGCTTGAGCATCGATTTTTAGTTCTTTGGTTATCTCTTCTAGATATATGGATATTGATTTATCTTTAACTATTTTTTCTTCGGTTCGGCGGTTTTTTGCGGCTATCTGCTTTTCGAGAACTCTGTCGAGTACTAAGGGTAAGAGAAGGTAGTTTTCCATTTCTTTTCTCTCGTGTACGTGAGCATATGTCAGCTCTCTTTCTAGATCGGAGGATATTTCTTGAATTTGTGCTTTGCAGTAGTAGTCGCGATCATATACTGCAAATATTTTTATCTTTGCATCGATGGTGTTTTTAAGGCCCCAAGAAAAAGATTTTATTTTTTCCCATGATGAAAATCCGCCAGATTCGAATGCTGTAAGATCGGTTCCGGAAGCTAAATCATGCAAATCCAGTTTCTTGGCGAATCGCCGAATGGTTTTATAGTCATTCATCCCTTCTACAAAAAGGATTTTCTTTGTTCTGGCGAGGTGTGTCAAAGTGACATTCTGAGTTGAACCCAGTGTTTCTATTGCCTCCTGTACCCCCTCGATATCTTTTAATCTTTTCGCTGATCGGCCTTCCTTGTTGACCAAAAGTATCTCAGCAGGGTCTGCTTCTCCCATAATTTCTACTGAATGAGTGGCCAATAGTACATCTGAGTTTAAAGTTCTAAGTATGTTTAACAGCTGGCGTTGTACGTCTGGATGGAGATATATCTCTGGCTCATCAATTACTACAAGGCTTGTTTCATTCGTCCTCGATAAATGCGTCAACAATTGGCACCATATTTGAAATCCAAATCCGGCCCAGTATATTTCGCGGTCTATTCTCTTTTCTGAGACAAACATACTTAAGGTTTTGTCGCGGGTATTCAGTTCAGGTTTCTTTATTAGCATATCTGGCCATGTAGTTTTTATCATGTCAGAAAAACTTTCCCATCCCTCATCAAAGTAGTGCCAGTAGTTTCGAAAGTGTCTGCACGCTCTGTGGGTATTTAGTGAGCTTTTTACGGTTTCTTCTGCAACAAATGTTTCGTTGTGCTCCAGCGGTCCAAGCACCGGAACTACTTGAATATTGATTGGAAATGCTGTTTTAAACCGACCAGGTGTTGAAATTCCCTGGCCTTCATTTTCCCAGTGTAAGATACAGCCACCGTCATGTGGGAAGTATAAAATCAGCTTATTTTTGTTCGTTAATCTGAACTCGATACGGCTATCTTCACCGTTATAGTCCGTCGCTACATTTTCGAGTGAAACTGAGATTAATTGCTCAGGGACTCTTTGGCCTAGTCCAGTACTTCCGTTGGGAAGCGGAACTCTTTCGGCTTTCATTCGTTTAGCTCTTTTAATTGCAACATCTAGTATTCTAAAAGCACTTATTATTGTAGATTTCCCTGCGTTATTAGGGCCAACTAAAATATTTGTTTCGCTTAAACTTACTGAATAATTCTTTAAGGCTTTAAAGTTGATGAATTTTACAGAGCTAATTCTAATGTGTGACAAAATGGCCTCGCGTTCTTCTAAAAAAAACCGCTATCAAGCCCCACCAGAAACATCTGATTCACTCAATAGCGGTTTTAGTTTTTTCATGCCTGAATACTCATCCCTAGCAACTAGCAACTAGCAACTAGCAACTAGTAACTAGCTTTTGCTTAATCCCAACTCAACGCCCCACCAGTCTGATACTCAATAACCCGCGTCTCAAAGAAATTCTTCTCCTTCCGCAAATCCATAATCTCGCTCATCCACGGGAATGGGTTTTGTGCGCCTGGATACTGTTCTTTCAAACCAACTTGTGAACAGCGGCGGTTGGCGATGAAGTGCAAATACTCTTCCATCATGGCGGCGTTCATGCCGAGGACGCCGCGGGGCATGGAGTCGCGGGCGTAGGCGATTTCGAGTTCGGTGCCTTGCAGGATCATCTGGATAACTTCTTGCTGGAATTCTTGCGTCCACAGGTGTGGGTTTTCCAGTTTGATCTGGTTGATCACGTCGATACCGAAGTTCAAATGCATGGATTCGTCGCGCAGGATGTATTGGAACTGCTCGGCGACGCCGGTCATTTTGTTGCGGCGGCCCATGCTGAGGATTTGGGTAAAGCCGCAGTAGAAGAAGATGCCTTCGGTGACCACATAGAAAGCCACGAGGTTGCGCAGCAATTCCTGGTCGTTTTCCGGGGTGCCGGTTTTGAAAGTGGGGTTGCCGAGGCTTTGGGTGTGCTTGAGGCTCCACGCGGCTTTGTTGGCAACGCTGGGTAATTCGCGGTACATGTTGAAGACTTCGCCTTCGTCCATGCCCAGGGATTCAATACAGTATTGGTAGGCGTGGGTGTGGATCGCTTCTTCAAACGCCTGACGCAATATGTACTGGCGGCACTCGGGGTTGGTGATCAAGCGGTAGATCGCCAGCGCGAGGTTGTTGGCAACCAGTGAGTCGGCGGTGGAGAAGTAGCCGAGGCTGCGCATGACCAGGCGGCGTTCGTCTTCGGTGAGGCCGTCTTTGCTGCGCCACAGGGCGATGTCGGCGGTCATGTTGACCTCTTGCGGCATCCAGTGGTTGGAGCAGCCGTCGAGGTATTTTTGCCAGGCCCAATCGTATTTAAACGGTACGAGCTGGTTCAGGTCGGCGCGGCAGTTGATCATCATCTTGTCGTCAACCTGGATGCGCGCGGCGCCCAGTTCCAGTTCTTCGAGGGCGGGGGTTGGGTCCAGGTCAGCCAATGCAGCGCGGGCTTTGGCCAGTTCGGGGCTGACTTTTTCGTTGGGGTTGTTGGCCGGTGCGGCAGTCTGGGCTTCAGTGTCTGCCGGGCGTGCGGGGGCTTTCGGCTCGCGGTAGGCGGGGGCCGATTTTGCTTTGGGGGTTTCTTCGTTGTTGAAATCGTCCCAACTCAGCATGGGTTTGGTCCTTTCTGTTGAGGGTTTTAAGTCGCCAGGGCTGGGCCTGGTTGCGTGTGTTTTTTGCCGGATCGTTGTGTCTGGCTTCCTGTGTCGGATTACGCCGCTGTGCGGCTAATCCGACCTACGTTTAGTTTGACCGGAGGGCGGTCGGGGTTATCCGATCAGTCCGGGTTATTGGCATGCTTCGCAGTCGGGGTTGTCGATGGAGCAGGCATTGGGTACCGGGGCCGCTTCGCTGAAGCTGCTGGCTTCCTTGGCGGGCGCGGCGGCGACGCCATTGCTACCGCCACCGGACGACACGGCGTTGAGCGAGCCGGTGTTAATGGTGGATTTTTCCGTGGTGGTTGCGGCCAGAGCACGGAGGTAGTAGGTGGTTTTCAAGCCGCTGAACCATGCCATACGGTAGGTGATGTCCAGCTTCTTGCCGTTGGCTCCGGCGATATACAGGTTGAGGCTTTGCGCTTGGTCGATCCACTTCTGGCGACGGCTGGCGGCTTCTACTATCCAGCGCGGCTCGACTTCGAATGCGGTGGCGTAGATGGCTTTCAGGTCGGCTGGGATACGGTCGATCTTCTGCACCGAGCCTTCGTAGTACTTGAGGTCGTTGACCATGACGCTGTCCCACAGGCCGCGTGCTTTCAGGTCGTGCACCAGGTGCGGGTTAACCACGGTGAACTCGCCGGACAGGTTGGATTTCACGTACAGGTTCTGGTAAGTCGGCTCAATGGATTGAGTAACGCCGGTGATGTTGGATATAGTCGCCGTCGGCGCAATCGCCATCACGTTGGAGTTACGCATGCCTTTGGTTTTCACCTCTTCGCGGAGCGTGTCCCAATCGAAGGTCTGGCTGCGGTCTACCTTGATGTAATTTTCACCCCGGTTTTGCACCAGCAGGTCGATGGAGTCGATGGGTAATGTGCCCTTGCTCCACAAGGAGCCATCGAAGGTGGAGTATGTGCCGCGCTCTTGCGCCAGTTCACACGACGCCTTAATGGCGTAGTAGCTGATGGCTTCCATGGAGGTATCAGCGAACTGCACGGCGTCGTCAGAACCATAGGCAATGCGTTGCAGGTAAAGCGCATCCTGGAAGCCCATCAGGCCCAGGCCGATAGGACGGTGACGCAGGTTGGAGGCCTTGGAGGTGGCTACCGCGTAGTAGTTAATATCGATCACGTTGTCGAGCATACGGATCGCGGTCTTCACGGTACTTTCCAGTTTGGCCTGGTCCAGCTTGCCGTCGACGATGTGTTGCGCCAGGTTCACTGAACCCAGGTTACACACAGCGATTTCTTCATTGGCCTTGGTGTTCAGGGTGATCTCGGTGCACAGGTTGGATGAGTGCACCACGCCCACGTGTTGCTGCGGGCTGCGCAGGTTGCACGGGTCTTTGAAGGTCATCCACGGGTGGCCGGTTTCAAACAGCATGCCCAGCATCTTGCGCCACAGGTCCAGCGCGCGGATGGTCTTGTGGACTTTGATCTTGCCTTGGGCCGCCAGTTGTTCGTAATGCTCGTAACGCGCTTCGAATGCCTTACCGTAGAGGTCGTGCAAATCGGGCACGTCATTGGGCGAGAACAGGGTCCAGCTCTTGTCGTCGAACACGCGCTTCATGAACAGGTCGGGAATCCAGTTGGCGGTGTTCATGTCGTGGGTGCGGCGGCGGTCGTCACCGGTGTTTTTACGCAGTTCGAGGAATTCCTCGACATCCATATGCCAGGTTTCCAGGTAGGCGCACACGGCGCCTTTGCGCTTGCCGCCCTGGTTGACGGCCACGGCAGTATCGTTGGCTACTTTCAGGAAGGGCACAACGCCTTGGGATTTACCGTTGGTGCCTTTGATGTAGGCGCCCAGTGCGCGCACGGGGGTCCAGTCGTTACCCAGGCC
>CAMPIG010000153.1 GCA_946886255.1 uncultured Cellvibrio sp.
AGGTAGCGAAATTCCTTGTCGGGTAAGTTCCGACCTGCACGAATGGCGTAATGATGGCGGCGCTGTCTCCACCCGAGACTCAGTGAAATTGAAATCGCGGTTAAGATGCCGTGTTCCCGCGGCTAGACGGAAAGACCCCGTGAACCTTTACTGTAGCTTTGCACTGAACTTTGAACCTACTTGTGTAGGATAGGTGGGAGGCTTTGAAGTTGGGACGCTAGTCCCAATGGAGCCGTCCTTGAAATACCACCCTGGTATGTTTGAGGTTCTAACGTAGACCCGTAATCCGGGTTGCGGACAGTGTATGGTGGGCAGTTTGACTGGGGCGGTCTCCTCCCAAAGAGTAACGGAGGAGCACGAAGGTTGGCTAATCCTGGTCGGAAATCAGGAGGTTAGTGTAATGGCACAAGCCAGCTTGACTGCGAGACTGACACGTCGAGCAGGTACGAAAGTAGGTCATAGTGATCCGGTGGTTCTGTATGGAAGGGCCATCGCTCAACGGATAAAAGGTACTCTGGGGATAACAGGCTGATACCGCCCAAGAGTTCATATCGACGGCGGTGTTTGGCACCTCGATGTCGGCTCATCACATCCTGGGGCTGAAGCCGGTCCCAAGGGTATGGCTGTTCGCCATTTAAAGTGGTACGCGAGCTGGGTTTAGAACGTCGTGAGACAGTTCGGTCCCTATCTGCCGTGGGCGTTGGAGATTTGAGAAGAGTTGTTCCTAGTACGAGAGGACCGGAATGAACGCACCTCTGGTGTTCGGGTTGTCGTGCCAACGGCACTGCCCGGTAGCTATGTGCGGACGGGATAACCGCTGAAAGCATCTAAGCGGGAAGCCTCCTTCAAGATGAGATCTCCCTGGGGCTTTAAGCCCCCTGAAGAGCCGTTGAAGACTACGACGTTGATAGGTCAGGTGTGGAAGCGCTGCGAGGCGTTGAGCTAACTGATACTAATTGCTCGTGCGGCTTGACCATATAACAGAATCGATTGTTTAACGATTACGTGATCCGGACTTTTTAAAGAGATACTGACACATCGCTGTAACGGCACGACTTTACATCCACCACCCTATTTGAAGAGCTACAGCACACCGACTGGTGGTAAGACTGGAATCCTTCATACCGCTTTGCTTGACGATCATAGCGAGTTGGAACCACCTGATCCCATACCGAACTCAGAAGTGAAACGACTTAGCGCCGATGGTAGTGTGGGGTTTCCCCATGTGAGAGTAGGTCATCGTCAAGCTCTTAATCCCAGCCCCGCTTGTTCTTGCAAGCGGGGCTTTTTTATTTAAGAATTTTTTACGTTGGTGCCTCCCCCTTTGCTGTCTGCTCGGTTCGGTTAAAGCAATTCCGGATGGTCCAGCATCGTATCTTAACTTTATTAGCTGCCTTATAATTTGATAAATCAAAATACGTGGTTAGCGTGGGATCTATGATGGGCAAAGATAAATTAGTTATTTTTGATACAACATTGCGCGACGGAGAACAGAGTCCGGGTGCATCTATGACCCGGGATGAAAAGGTGCGTATTGCCCGAATGTTGGAGAAGTTGCGAGTCGATGTCATTGAGGCAGGGTTTGCAATAGCGAGCCCAGGAGATTTTGCATCCGTGCGAGCTGTGGCGGAAGCAGTTAAAGATTCAACAGTGTGTAGTTTGGCGAGAGCTATTAAAGGTGATATCGAGCGCGCCGCAGAAGCAATCAAACCTGCAAATTCAGGGCGTATCCACACGTTTATAGCTACCTCACCTATTCATATGAAATACAAGTTGCAAATGGAGCCGCCGAAAGTGCTGGAGCAAGCGGTGGCGGCAGTTAAATTAGCTCGTCAGTTTACAGATGATGTGGAGTTTTCGTTAGAAGATGCCAGCCGTTCAGAATTTGAATTCATGTGTCGTATTATCGAAGCCGTTATTGCGGCTGGTGCCCGAACTATTAATTTGCCCGATACAGTTGGTTATGGCGAACCCGATGAATATGGCATGCTTTTTCGTCGTTTGATAGAGGCTGTGCCCAATGCCGATAAAGCAATCTTTTCGACGCACTGTCACAATGATCTGGGATTAGCTGTCGCTAACTCTCTGTCTGCTGTGATGCATGGTGCACGCCAGGTGGAATGTACTATTAATGGGTTAGGTGAACGTGCAGGAAATGCGGCGCTGGAAGAAATCGTGATGGCGGTCAAAACACGGAAGGATATGATGCCCGTCGAGACTACTATCGATACTGTCCACATTGTCCCGACCTCCAGACTAGTTTCCAGTATTACCGGCTTTCCCGTGCAGCCTAACAAGGCGATTGTGGGAGCGAATGCATTCGCTCATGAGTCCGGTATTCATCAAGATGGGATTCTCAAACATCGGGAAACGTATGAGATCATGCGTGCTGAAGATGTAGGTTGGAATACCAATAAGTTAGTTCTGGGTAAGCACTCAGGGCGAGCAGCTGTAAAGGCGAGGTTTGAAGCTTTAGGTATTACTTTCGCGGATGGTGAAGCGCTTAATACTGCATTCGCTCGTTTCAAAGAATTGGCCGACAAAAAGCATGAAATTTTCGATGAGGATCTTCAAGCTTTGGTGAGCGACGCCCAGCCTCATACTCTTCATGAAGCCTATCATCTTGGTGACATGGAGGTAGTGTGTAAGACAGGGACCAATCCTTTTGCACAACTCAATATCGTGATAAATGGTGTGAGCCAAACCGCAGAGGCAAGTGGCAGTGGACCTGTAGATGCCACCTTCAAAGCGATCGAAAAAATTGTTAATAGCAATGCGCATCTACAATTGTATTCTGTGAATGCGATTACGGAAGGAACCGACTCTCAGGGAGATGTTACTGTTCGATTGGAAAAGAATGGCATTATCGTGAACGGCGTAGGTGCAGATACCGATATAGTGACAGCTTCTGCCAAAGCTTATCTTCATGCATTGAATCTCTTATATTCACGTGCGGAAAAATCGCATCCTCAGCGGGATGGAATATAATATTCGCCATGAATGAATATCAACGCCAGTCATATCTAACGTCGATGGGCATAGAGAATTATATGCCTCGCTGGCGTTTGGCTCTTGCCCCTGCTCCTGTCGCATGCCTATTACCTGTGTCAGATGCAGTATTTGTACCTGTCGAGGAGGAGTCGAACTCTTCATCTCAGACCGATTCAACTTTACGCAATGTAGTGGATAAACCAACGGCAGTTGCGGATGTGCTGCGTGATCTAAAACTGGATCAACAAAAGAAGACGGATTCACTGAAACCTGAACAAAAAAATGATGCATCTTTCGTATCACCACCAATCGTCAAGACAATACCAGCATTCACATTAAGTATATGGCGGCCTCAAAATGATCTCCTTGTTATCGATTCTCGCAATGCTCAGTTAGCTTTACCTACGGAATTATTGTTACAAAATATCCTTCGCGCTCTATATGGTGTACCAATCCATTCAGGAACCGAAGATATCCTGCGTTGGCCGCTGATTGATAACACCTTCGTGTCACGAACAGTTGATGATGCACGAAGTGTTTTGCAGGTTTGGCTGGAGGTTGAGTTGGAACGCAGGCCGGTCAAACGACTCTTATTGATGGGGCACAATGCTTCGCAATATTTTCTTGAGTCGGAAAACTCGTACCAGTCTTCGTTGTTCCAATCTTTGAATTTAACAAGATTTTCTACCCAATCAATCATTTCCCCAAGTCTTGTTGAGTTGCTGCAGAAGCCTGAACAAAAACTCAGTTTATGGCAAGTTCTGCAATCATGGCGCTCTGCAGCATAATCTATGTTTACCTCTATCACCTTGAATACCTCGGCAGGTTTGCAGCTGAACATGCGTTTGCTGGTCGAATCAGATTTGGCTGACGTTTTACTATTGGAACGCAGTGTTCACTCTCACCCATGGCGCCAGTCCAGTTTTGAAGACTGTCTAGGTGGACGGCAACGCTGCTGGCTGGCCGAATGTGACGGAGTTTTGGTTGGCTACGTCGTTGTAACATATGGCGGTGGCGACGCCGAATTATTGAATATTGTCGTAGCCCCTAAGTACCAGCGTAAAGGTATTGGAAGTTGTTTGTTACAGTATGCCGTGAGTTATGTTAAAGATCACGCGGATATGATGTTTCTTGAGGTCCGCGTTTCCAATCGCAAAGCGATAGAGCTCTATGCACGTGAGGGCTTTTTTGAGGTGGGGCAGCGCAAAAATTATTATCCCACTATTAATGGACATGAAGATGCGTTACTGATGGCTTGCCAACTCTGATGCTACTGTCTGACCGGGCGTTTTTGCAGTTTTCGCTGTAGCGTTCGTCGATGCATACCCAAACTGCGCGCCGTGGCAGAAATATTTCCATCGTTTTCCTGCAGCACTTTTTGTATGTGCTCCCATTCCAATCTGTCAACTGACGGGGGATTAGCCGGAATCTCCAGTTGTTTAATTGCTTGCAGATCAAAAGCGGCAAGAATATCTTCTGTATCCGCGGGTTTGCATAAGTAATTTAACGCCCCCAATTTAATGGCTTCTACGGCGGTAGAGATACTTGAATACCCCGTCAGCATGACAATCTGCAGGTCAGGTTGCTTTGTCTTAAGTTCGCGAATTAACATGAGTCCAGATTCTTGCGCTAGCTTTAAATCTACAACGGCTTTAGTAAAGACGTGCTTACCTAACAACAATAATGCTTCTTCACTATTGCCAGCAGAAAACGCCTGGTGTCCGCGCCGCACAAGTGCTCTGCCAAGTATCTGACATAGCGTTGGATCATCATCGACCAGAAGAAAGATTTCTTTTGTTTGATGCATTGTCATGTCTTACCCTGAGTGCTGCAATGGCAGGTGTAGTTCTGTCAAGGTGCCCTGCGGTGAGCGGTTATAAAGGTAGACCTCTCCGCCGTAGCGATTAATCGTGGCATGCGTTAAAAATAACCCTAACCCCAAGCCTTTTCCTTTTGTTGTAACAAAGGGTTTGCCTAATTGGCTAGCAATTTCCATGGGAATACCTGGGCCGTTATCTTCGATTCTCCAATGCATAACAGCTCTATCCCAGCCAATGCAAATGACGATGTTTTCGGGATTAGCATCAGCGGCGTTGTTGAGTAAATTGATAATGGATTGTGCGATGGTCGGATGAAGATAACAGACAACATCCGGTGAATCCTGATTGATCTCCAGATTGGCAATAACATCGGAACGCATGACCAGCCATCGCTCAAGGATGTCTTCACAGAATTTTCGCAACGATTGTGCTGCAAATTGTCCGTCTTTGCCGTATTCAGCTTTCCCAACCAGATTTTTCAGGGTGATTGAACATTGCTGAACCTGGTCGGACAGCACCTTCAGATCATCATATAGCTGCGGCTCATCGCTATATTCATCGCGTAATTCTGCCAATAAGACTTTCATGGTGGATAATGGTGTACCCAGCTCATGGGCAGTTCCTGCGGCCAGTGTTGCAACGGCCATTAATTGTTCATCGCGTAAGTCGTCTTCACGTTTTTGATTCAGTAAATCATCCTGTCGGCGCAGATCCTGGGCCATCTTGACGACGAAATAAGTTATCAGTGCTGCGCTGATAAAAAAGTTCAACCACATCCCCAGGATGTGGAGATTAATATCCTGATGATTACCATGATGAGCTGGCGATAGTACAGGCAAGGCAATATGAAAAAATAATAAAAGTGTGTAACTCGCAATACACAGCGAGGTAATTACCCAGGTATAAGACCAAGATAGCGTCGCAGCCGAAATACAAATTGGCACAAGAAAATAAGAAATAAATGGATTGTTAGCACCGCCGCTGAAATAGAACAAGGCACTAAGGCACAGCACATCAAGCAGCAGTTGTATAAAAAATTCAATATCAGTGACCGGGACTTCACGTCGCAGCCGCAAGGCTGTTAACCAATTGATAATGATAAAAATCAGCAAGATCGTAGCGAATGCGTGATAGGGGAGATCCAAATCGCTGAATATAAATGTTAATGCAGCAGTCGCGCATAGGCATGTGATCAACAGCCAACGAATCATGACCAGATGGCGGAGATGTTGTGCAGGTGCAGCAAGCGTGAGCGGAAGTTTATCGGTCATGGATTTCACAGAATGATATTGGTCTGCATCGTTGGCAGATTATAGCGAAAAACAGTTCCTAACCCATTTATCTGTGCTGCGACATCTTGCCGCAGCATCCAATAACCTCCTTGATGTCGCGCCCCTGGCCTGAAAGCTGGGAGCTGCTGGTGTATACTTTGCCGCTGTTTTTCGCCCGTCTGATCGCCGCTCCCTAAGAGTTGTCGCTCCCCTGGATTTAGAGGCACTACCTCGATTATGGCGCAATCGCTACAAGCTACCCTGATTGAGGGTCAGGTTCCACAACAGCTCAAAACCATGGCCATTCCCATGGTATGGGGCTTGATGGCCACCATGTCGCTGAATGCCGTAGACACGTTCTTTATTGCACAAGTGGGCAGAGAACCCCTGGCGGCGCTGAGTTTTACTTTTCCCGTCATTATGGTACTGACCAGCCTTGGCATTGGCCTAGGGGCAGGCACCTCATCAGCTGTGGCCCGCGCAATAGGTGAAGGTGATGCGCTCACCGCGCAACGTCTCGCTACCGATGCAATGAGTCTGACGCTGCTTGTTTCAGTCATCATGTGTTTGATCGGCTGGATATTGCTGAAGCCATTGTTTTTGGCACTGGGAGCTACCCCCGAGCTGATTCCACTGATTCGTAGTTATATGTCGATCTGGTTTTTCAGCGCGCCGTGTTTAATGGTGCCGATGGTTAGTCTGGCAGCATTGCGAGCCATGGGTATGAGCAATATTCAAGGCTATCTGATGAGCGGCGCAGCGTTGCTCAATGCGGCTCTGGATCCTATATTCATCTTTGGATTGCTCGGCTTTCCTGCGTTGGGTTTGCAAGGGGCAGCCATCGCTACCCTTATTACGCGCGTGTTGATGGTATTGGTCGCGCTTTATATCCTGCGCTATCGCGTCAGGATGTTGGTCAATCCGTTCATTGGTTGGCTGCAACTGCGCGCATCCTGGAGTGTAATTGTCCAAGTCGGTATTCCGGCGATGGTTGCTAATGTCATTGTCCCCTTGGCTAGTGCGGTGATAGTCATGATGGTGGCCCGGTATGGCACAGATGCGGTAGCCGGGCTGGGCATTGCCATGCGTATCGAACCCTTGGCCCTGATTGTTTTTTATGCCTTGTCAGGTGTTATTGGTCCGTTTTTTGGCCAAAATCTCGGTGCGGGAAAATACGAGCGGCTGATCGAAGCCCAACGAGTTCTAACTGTGTTCTGTTTGGGATTTGGCATATTGGTAGCTTTGGTTTTGTGGCTCTTCGGCGACCTGATCGCAGGCGTTTTCGGCGATCATGCCGAAGTGATTGAGGTCACTGTACTCTACTTGACGATAGTGCCCTTCAGTTATGGAGCCTATGGTGTCGTCATGTCCGTCAATGCTGCATTCAATGGCCTCGGGCATCCCTGGCCGGCGATGCTGATTTCGGCGGGGCGAGTACTGTATATCTTTTTGCCCCTGGCGTTCATCGGGCAGTGGTTGTGGCAGATGACTGGTATTTTTATTGCAACGGCAGTGGCTAACCTGATTATGGGGTTCTGGGCGTGGAGCTGGTTGAAAGGATATATCCAAAGCACCCGAAGTGAAGGGCGAACTACGCTATAATCGCGCCCGTTTTTTTAATTTTCTGCGATAGTATATTTATGACTGAATTAACCATTGAGTTGGCCAAACGCCGTACTTTTGCCATTATTTCCCACCCGGATGCCGGTAAAACTACCATTACAGAAAAATTATTATTATGGGGAAACGCCATTCAATTAGCCGGCTCGGTTAAAGGAAAGCGCGGACCCCACGCAAAATCTGACTGGATGACCATGGAGCAAGAGCGGGGAATTTCGGTCACTTCATCCGTCATGCAATTTCCTTACAAGGGCCGGGTCGTCAATTTATTAGATACACCCGGCCACGAAGACTTTTCTGAAGATACCTACCGAACCCTGACCGCAGTCGACTCTGTCTTGATGATGATTGACGGTGCCAAAGGGGTAGAGGATCGCACGATTAAATTGATGGAAGTTTGTCGTCTGCGTGACACGCCGATTCTTTCGTTCATTAACAAAATGGATCGTGAAAGTCGCGATGCAGTGGACTTGTTGGATGAAATTGAACGCGTGTTGAAGATTACCTCCGCACCAATTAATTGGCCCCTTGGATCAGGAAAAGATTTTGTCGGCGTTTATAATTTTTATACCGACACCATTCATGTTTATCAGCAAGGTAAAGGTCACACCATTCCAGAAGATATTCAAATCAAGGGATTGGATAGCACTGAAGCCACCAAAATATTGGGCAGCTACGCCAGCGATATTCGCGAGGAAATTGAGTTTGTTCGGGGAGCAACGAATCAGTTTGATATCAATGAATATCTTGCCGGGCGAATGACGCCGGTGTTTTTCGGGACCGCCTTGGGGAACTTTGGTGTACGTGAAATGCTTGATGGATTCGTCGAGTGGGCTCCCACGCCGCGCAGCCGGGCTGCAAAAGAGCGGACTGTAGAGGCTGGCGAAGAGAAGTTCAGTGGGTTTATCTTCAAGATTCAGGCAAATATGGATCCGAAGCACCGCGATCGCATCGCATTTATGCGCGTATGCTCAGGTGTCTACCACCAAGGTATGAAGATGCGTCATGTCCGCTTGGCAAAAGATATCCGAATTGCCGACGCAGTGACCTTTATGGCCGGTGACCGCAGTGCGGTAGAAGAGGCGCTGGCTGGTGACATCATCGGCCTGCATAATCACGGCACCATCCAGATTGGTGATACCTTCACCGAAGGTGAAGAATTGAAATTCACTGGCATTCCTCATTTTGCTCCGGAGCTGTTCCGCCGTATTCGGTTAAAAGATCCACTCAAAGCCAAACAACTACAAAAAGGATTGCAACAGTTGTCCGAGGAAGGTTCAACGCAGGTATTTTTCCCACTAAATAACAACGATATTGTGGTCGGTGCGGTCGGCGTATTACAGTTTGAAGTTGTAGCCTATCGTCTGAAGGACGAATACAAAGTGGAGGCTATGTACGAGCAGGTCAACGTGACGACAGCGCGTTGGGTTGATTGTGCCGATGCTAAGAAACTGGAAGAATTCAAACGTAAATGTGCCGATAATCTGGCATTGGATGGCGGTGGGCATTTGACTTACCTGGCTCCTACAAGAGTCAATTTGTCATTGACGGAAGAGCGTCATCCGGATGTCCGCTTCCGTGCAACACGAGAACATTAATCATGTTAGCTACACTGGTACTGACGATATTGATCTTTATCGGAATACTGGTGGTGTTAATGTGGGTTCGCACACCCCGCTATCGCATCCAACGGCACAATGTCATTGCTCTGCTAGAGCTGGTATTGAATGGCCAGGCCAGTGAAAATGACTGGCGGGTATTCGCGGCGATACCGTTGCGCCACAATCCTGAGTTGGATGAGATTCGCGAACGCTGTATGGATATCGAAGAGCGCGAATATATCGGTCCCGGTCGCAGTGGATTATTGTTTTCCCAGCAGGGGCTTGATGAGTTACGCGAAATCCTGCAAAACTTGAAAGAGATAGAAGATCCTTCAGAAGAAAAGGACACGCGTTGATACGCAATGTGTTTGAGGTAGATTTTCGTGTGTTGATCGATGTGGCCAAAAAGCTTCATCACACTTCGGCGAAAGGGCGTTGGTTGATGTAGCCCCGCTAATTTATGTCTA
>CAMPIG010000154.1 GCA_946886255.1 uncultured Cellvibrio sp.
CACCGGCGAGATTCATGCTGTTGTATTGACGCCAACCGCTGATTGCGGAGGGCACGGCAGGGTTAGCAACAGGATTATTAAACCAGCCCGTGGGACGGATATGCTCATCCATCCGTGCGTTCACGAAAACAATGTTGTCGTAGTAGGACGCGTTGCCGCCGCTGCGCGCCAACCACACGGTGTCGTCAGCAAATATTTCGCCTGTCGGACCGGCGCCGCGCGTGAGCTCGCTGTTGAGGAACACAAAACCTTTGTCCTCTGCATTCACTGTACGCGCTTGCAAAATAATGCCGCCGTTACTGTGGCCACTGGAGCGACCGATGGTGCGAATTTCGCTTTCCTCAAATAGCGCAACGCGATTGTTACCCCAAATATAATCGACGTTACCCGCGACCAGCGTTTGATAGAACCAGGCGTATCCTTTCAGTTGCAACGTATCCTGTTCGCTGATAAAGCTGGCGTTCTTCGCGATCAAACGCTGCTGGCTGTTAAAGTAAATGGTTTCCGCCTGGCCACCCTCGCCGATCAACGTAGTATTTTTCAGCGTGAGATTGTCCAGGGTGAGCAGATCCGTATTTGCTACCAGAAAGACATTGCGCCCTTCGGAACCGCCGTTCAAGCCTTCGGAATTGCGATACTGAATAATCACACCGTCACGACTTTCCCCGCGAATGGTGAGGTTGTCTTTGTTATTCAGGTACAACAATTCTTCGTAGACACCATTCTGGATTTCAATCGTCGCTGATGTTTCTTTCGCGATATTTTCCATCACAAAATTCAATGCACCTTGAACCGAACCGAAGTCGCTGGTTGCGCCGTCTTTGCCAACGGTCAGCTCGGTTGTTTCGATCGCGGGTGGTGCCGCCTTGGTGGTGAACGACCAACCGGCATCTTTGCCGATACCGGCGAAGACTTCACCGGCCAGTGTAGCCTCCGGGAAAACCGACGCGCTGATGGCAACATAATACGTGGTGTTGTATTCCAGCTTATCGCTGTGCAAATCAATCGTCACCGTGTTGCCAGTCAATTGAATCGGCAACGTATTCAATGTGCGCGTGGTTGTGCCAACACCGATGATGTCTTTTTCATAAGCCAGTTTGATGCTGTCCACCAGCGTGTCGTCATCCGCTTTGAAAATACGAATTGCACCCACGTCACCAAAGCCCGGCGCTTCATCAAAGGTTAAAGTCAAGCTGGTATCTACGTGTACGTTGGTGCTACCCGGCGCGGGGAATGCCACGCACTCAAGATCGTAAGTCGCCACGGGCAATACGAACTCCGGCGCGATGGTCGCGTTGATGCGCCGCGTGAGACCCGCATCCGATCCACTCGTGAAGGTAATGACCGCACTGCCCTCACCCGCAGGCGTAAGCGAAACTTGCGAGCCTGCAACACTGACAGACACTACCGTCGGATCGCTCGACTCCACCGTGAAATCATCCGCATCACCACTGGGGGCAACCGACGTAACATCAACCACATAAGGTTCGTCATTTACTTCTGCCGCATAAGTGGTGCTCGCGGGCGTAATACTTAATTGCGCGGGTTTGTCATTCGCGTCACCCACTTTTATATCGTCGATCTCAAATGATTTATTCGCCGTCCACAATCCTATTAAACCGGTTGAAGTAAATGTTGCATCGGTTCTGCTGCCAATCATTTCGCCGTCGAGATACACCGTTAACGCATCACCGATGAGCTCAATGCGCAGCGTGTACCAGGTACCGTCGGTCGCATCCATAGCGCCCTGCTCCAACGGACGCTTAACTTGTAGCGGTCGCGATATAACACCATCTTTCATCATGGCAATTTCAACCTGGGTGCTGGTCGTCGCGTTCTGCACATTCAACGCACCGGCATACCAGTTATTGCCATCCTGATAACGGGCCAGCAAATAAATTTGTTTATTACCTGTCGTACCGTTCGCACGCGGACGAATCCGTGCCTCCACGTAATAATCCGCCGAGGTTACGCCGGTAAATTCTGTCGGATCAACCAATGCAATCACACCACCAACCTTGTTGGCGGTATAACGCAACACATTGTTGCCAGCATCATCCAGCACATCGAAAGCACCGTTGGGCGTTAGCTCGTGCTCAGTCGTCGGCAACAGGTTCCATTTGTCCAAACCTGCAGAAAAATCATCGCAAAAATATAAACCGTCTTCACACACATATTCCGGTAGATCAACCGGCGGCTCGGTTTCGGGCTCAGCACCATCGAGCACGCTGCGACTCAATGGCGTTACTGCCGCAAGATCAACGGCAGCAACTTCGCAACCCGGCTCACTGGACGACGCGCTTGAGCTTTGTTCGGATGATGAAGCTTCCGATGAAGCCGGCGCTGAAGAAGATTCCTCAGAAGACGACTCAGCTTCCGACGAGGAAGACAGAGAACTTGAAGAAATATTTGGAGAAGATGACGCGCTTGAAGATGAGGAGTTGTTATCGGAACCGCCACAGGCGGCCAGTGCGCTGCTGATTAGCAGCACAGCTAAAGGATTTTTAGTCACGTTGTATACCTCTTTATTATTAAGGTTGTTGATCGGCTCTCACACCGAGGTGTATATCAAAACCCCCGCCGAAGCGGGGGAAAAGCTAACTAGATTTTTTCTTGATTTCATTAAGGCGCTGGCGCGACATAGGGTTCAATAGAAATATTGTCGAACTCCACCGTGATTTCGTTCGGGCCTGGTGCGCCGTAAAAACCGACATACCAAGAATCCGTGTCGCTGGTGGCTTTGAAGTCAGTTGTGCTGTTCACTTGATTAAACACAATTCCATCTGTTGAGATTAGACGCCTGACACGTTTGTTGGCGCCATCGTCATAAATTTCCATCCGGACGTAGTTCCCCACAGCGAGCTCGTTTATGTTACTGCGTGTACGCGAACCGTCTGGCTTCATATTTGCTCGCGAACCTACTAACGCCACAGGATCATTCACATAGAAGCCGATGTCAGCCCAACCCGCCAGATTAATATAATCTGTTACCGGATTAAGATCGTTCATCACCATTAAACCAAAGCGATACGAGTTACTACTTGCAATAGTTGCTCCTTCCACAGACGCAATGCGCGCTGTAAAAACAAAATCACCTATATCAATTTGTTTACGCGCAAAGAAAAGCTGATGAGCTGATGAGCTCAGGTTTCCTCCTGTTGCTGTTAAAGTTACCGATGCTTCTTCATTGACACTGATACTACCGCTAGGCGCAACATCCGCGCTGCCAACCAAAGCTAACGCTTCTGCGTTCCATATTTCACCTGATGCAGCGGCGTAAGCTTTAGCAACTGGGCCAATATCAATACCACCACCACTTGCGCCTTCACGAGAGTAGATGATTTTAATGTGCGTCAACGCATGTCCTTCAGGCGCTGTATATTCAATAACATCTGTACCTGCTAGAGCATCTTTGCTCGCAAGCACTGTGTTATCACTGCCAATAAAAACAATTTTTCCACTCGCGACACTTGACGAGGTTTGCTTGTAAGTAACGCTTAAGGTCACCTCCCTTCCTATATCTATGGGAATAGCAATGTAAGCGCGCAGAGCCGGAGCGGCTTCACCAATAGCAGGAACCAAACTGGAAGATTCATCCCATGAATTACCATTTAAATTCCAGACGCTGCTGTTGCCACGGAATCGTAACGCTGTTCCGTTGTTAAGGAAGACCAGCAGATTATCTACCTCATGTATTGTCTCTGAAGTAGTGATGTTGTTTGTTCCTGACGGATCGTACGCGTTAGCAAAAAAGCCAGGAAGCGCTTGATAAGCACTTGCATCAAAGTTCCATTCGTAATCCTGGTCACCACCAGCCGGTGCAACCGGCGTTGCAGATGCTGCCGCGGTAAAATCACTTTCGCCAGCCGCATTCAGTGCTTTTACAAACACGTAGTAGCTGCTGCCATTAGAAAGACCTGAAATGGTTTGGCTAATTGTTTCACTCAGGGCATCCGCTGGAATATCTTCCACCAATGTCGCACCAGTAACAGCGTCATTTACCAAGTTATAAGCAACGGTATAAGTCTCCGCACCATCGACTGAATTCCAAGTCGCGACAATTTGCTGGTCTCCAGATTCCAAAACCAATTCTGTCGGTACTGCTGGTGCTACCAAAGGTGCAACCGGCGTTGCGCTGGCACTCGGACCAAACTCTCCACTACCACCATCATTTACACCTTGAACAAAAACAAAGTACTCAGTGTTATTTGCTAACCCAGTGATGACTGTTTCTGTTTCAGTGATACCAGAAATCATTGTCGCACCAGTTATTGAATCCGCTGTGTTATAAGCAACTGTATAAGTGGTTGCTCTATCAGCGGCCTCCCAATCGACAGAGATTTGTCCATTGCCTGCCACAAGAACTGGAGCTGTTGTCATGATAGGAGGTAATGGCACATCCCAACCGGGAACGCGTGTACCCGCGCTGCAATTGTCAGCAGATGGTTCAGTACTGGTGTCTGATTGGTAACCGATCCATAGGTCAGCCATAGTAAGCACTGCCGCGCTGGGAACGCGTATTTGAATAAAGGATGTCGCAGTACCTTTATTTTCGACCACACCGTCAATTGACACGCCACCGACAACAACATCACCTGGAACATTAATCTCTACGCGTTTACCGGGAGTGAAGTTGGCAACATTAAGTTCCTTTACACGACTGTCGCCATGAATTGATTGACCAGATGCACTTTGATTGTTATCGAGCATCAATTGGAACAACTGATTATTCGCTGAATTACCCGTGTGCTCCCATTCGACGACACAGAACGACACCTTCCAATTTTTGCTCAAATCCAACTCACCCCAGGTTGTTGTTGTGGGATATACCAGCACATCTCCTGGTGTTGTTGTATTTACTTTGTAATCAGCTGGTGGCGCATCGGGATTTAAATGCGTGCCTTCGGTTACTAGAGTTTGGCCAATAGTAAAGCGAGCGTTACCAATAGTGAATTTCCCATCGCCAACTACCATACGTCCTGATTCAAGACCGGAGGTAGAATAATAGAACGCATTATTCATATCCTCCGGATTAATTGTATCCAACTCCTTGTAATCTGGACTGAAGAAATCCAATGCATTAATAGCACTGAAATCTTCATGGAAAGGTACAACGTTATTAGACGGCCCTTGCGAACTCGCAGAGGATGTAGAGCTACTTTGTGCTGATGATGAGCCTAAATTGCACCCTTCAAAGCCGAGGTCATCACATAAATCTGGTTTGGAAGGGCTGTCTGAGCCACCACCACATGCAACCAAAGCGCCACTCAGTATCAATGTGCTTAATAGTTTTAACTGTTTCATGGTTGATATTCCTGATTTTTCTGGTTTCGTTATTCGAATTTGCTTTCTTTAGTTAGCGCACTTCATTGAGGAAAAAATCACACTAACTAACTTACAATCACATAAATTTATAGTTCACCCCGAACTGGAAGGAACGACCGTAGACCTCAGAGTGATACAAAGATTTACCTTGTGAGTACTCATTGCCCTGGAAGTAATATACGGAGTATTCGTCTGTCAGATTCAAAGCATCAAAGTAGATTTTGATATCTTTGTTTATTTGATATGTTGCTTTGAAGTCGAGACTGTAGGTTGCGTCGTGGTAGATATCTGCCCACTCTTTACAGGTAGGACGATTGTCTGTACTTACAGGAATGATGTACCCCTCTGATCCTCCTGGGCATGAGCCAATGCGATCAAGTATTTTGCTGCGATAATTGTTTATTAAACGCAGCGAAACTTCTTCATTCTCCCAGCCGACAGCTAGATTAACGGTTGTATCCGCTTGATCTGGCAATTGAATATCACTCGCACGAATAGTTTCTCCTACGCTAGCTTCACTATTCATGAGTGTCGCGTTACTTTGAATGAAAAAACCTGATTCAAAATATTGGTTGTAAGATAATTCAATACCGTAAACTTTTGCCTTGTCACCATTCGTTGTCCAATTGACGTTATTCATAACCAGGTCTTCAGGTATGACAAACGCATCAACTTGGTCCACAGGTAGATCAACAGGCAATTCGTTTAAGGCGATTGTTGAGCCAGAAACATCTACAATGAAGTCATCAATGTCCTTGTAGAACAAGGCTGCTTGTAAAAACAGATCGTCACTGGCATACCAGCCTATAGATGCGTCGAAGTTCGTTGAATTCATTGCAACAAGGCCAGGATTACCAAAGTTCAGTGTATTGTTTGAACCAAGCGTAAAATTTCTAAGTTCTTCCGGTGATGGTACCGGATCACCTTCTGGAACAGTTTCGGCAGGTGTTGTGGAACAGATACCCGTTGCCGGATTACAAAGCTCGAAACTGCTGTCTATTGTGGCAAACGCACGGGCCTGGTCAAACGAGGGACGTGTGAAGCTGGTCCAAATAGAAGCTCTTACGAGAATGTCTTCACGAGGTTCGTAGCGGTAATGAATACTGGGGAAAAAATCGTCGTATTTACTTGTTGCCCCCTCCAAAGGAATACTGTAGTCAAAGCTGACTGCACTACCATCTCCGATATCAAAGTTATCATTATTGATAGCGAAATAACCTGTAGAAGAAAATTCTGTTTCTTCCCAACGAACACCTGTTATCAATGATTGATTATCGTTAAGACGGAATTCGCCCATAACGTATGCTGCCGCAGTGTCCTCTGTAAGCGTGTAGTCGCGATACACACTCTCCAATCCCTGTTGAGCGTTTGGTGTTGCAATAGCCCTTGTTACAGATATGAGTTCTTCTGCTGAGGATTCAGTGATAGCAGGATAAGCAAAATCCGGATGATTTACATTGGCATAAGTAAAATCATCCAGGCTTCCAACAATCCATTGACGACACAGGTCTACATCTACAGATTCGTTACAAGATGGAGAAAAGCTTGCTGGGGTTAAGCTCCAACGATCCTGATTTCGCTCACGCTCTCGGTTTTTAATTGAGAATCCAGCTTTGATATAGCTAACTAAGCCCTCGTTGAAATCCTTTTTAACATTAGCGGAAATTTGCGCTAGCTCATCAATTCGACCGCTATTCTCTATGAACAAATTATCGTAATCAAATCCACTCAGTTGAACGCCGTTATTAGTGTATCCACTGTATTGTCCTGAGGGTAAGTCAGCAATGTTTACGCCAGCCAATGCAGCCAAGTCCAAAGGAGAGACCGCTTGTCCCACCATATATTCTTTTCCTGATTTACCAATTAATGGTAAATCACGCTCACGAAATTGCACTCGCTTTCCGTCAGGCTTTTCAAACTCACCTTCTGACCATGCATATTCATAATCAAATGTTAAATCTCCTGAACTCATGTCAAGAATATTTTTACCACCGGCAGAGAGAGCCGTTGTAGATGAAGTTCCTTCTTGTATAAACATTTGCTGCTGTATGTCCGCATCAACAACGCCGAAGATTCCACTTGCAGGATCAACATAAACAATGTCATCCGCTTGTGCTTGTCCGAAGCGATAGTATTCACGCCATGCTAAATCCAGATCTTCAAGTTCCGTATAACTGCTTCTCACATAGTATTCACTGTTATCTGTCGGCCTGAAACCAACGTCGAAAGAGCCACCTATACGAGTACGCTCTGCCGTTTCTTGACGGTTTTGGAACTCAAAAGGTATTAACATTGTTGTCGCTGGATCGCCTTCTACAGGATCGATATTTGGTAAGTCTTGCTGAATGAAACGCATATCATTGGTTTCATGGTGAAGGACTTCGTAGGTTTCCGTTTTTCGTTTTTCCCACGATAATGAATAGCCGATGCCGATTCGGTCATCAGCAAAAAGATTGGTACCCTGTAATGATACTTTTGGAGAATATTCTTCGGCGTTTTCTTGATAAGAGCCCTGTACCGTTAAACGCAAAGAATCGCGTTTACGATCAAAGGCAGAGACAGTTTTTACATTCACTGCACCACCTATCGAGTTCAAATCCATGTCCGGCGTCAATGATTTGAATACTTCGATGGACCCTAACAAGTCTGCAGGAATTGAATCCAAGGCAAACGAACGATCATCCGACCCTGCTGAAGCCAGCTCAGCGCCATTTTGTTGTACGGTCACAAAACCCGGGCCAAGACCCCGAACCGAAACAAACCGTCCCTCACCTTCTGTTTTTTGCAATGTAATACCCGGTAGACGTTGCAATGACTCTGCAACGTTTTGATCAGCAAAATCACCAGCATCATCCTGCGAGATAACTGAACTGAAAATATTCTTGTTGCGCTCCGATTGCCGCGCATTCAACTCCGCATTTCGCACCCCGGTCACAATAATTTCTTCTTCCAGAGCACTGTCAGAAGAATCTTGTGCCTGTGCGGGTAGCGAGCCGGTGGCTGCCATGGCAACAAAGACTGGTAGTAGGCGTTTTTTGAACATCTCTTTCTCCCTCGTTTTTATCGAAATTTATTAAAAGGATCTTGTAGGACTAGGTTGATACAGTGATTGTTTTATTATTCGGGTGTAGCTTGCGTAAAACTAAAAACCTCGCTGCTTTTTGGTTTTAGATCGTGATTTTCTCGAATATAGTCGATTTCCCGTAAGCGCCATCTTGGTAACGGTGTTCGGAGATTGGTTGGTTGGCTTGAACGAGATAATTAATGTGCGAATAGATATTGCGATTGTCGAAACTGGAGTCTGTTAAATATTGTTCCGCTGCAAAGTCTTGTTGTTCAGGACCGGATAAGCAGCAGATGGGATGTGTATCACTGGACCAATCACCATTCTCGCGTTGGTAACGCAGGGTGTTGTCAGCGGTTTGAGGGATTTGGGTGAGGGAGTAATGCGCTGCGTCTGTCTCGCCGGTGCGATCATTCCAATGCTCAATAGCATCCGCAACCTCACTTATCGATATTTTTCGATAGGTGTTGTCCGCGGTTGCGCAAACAGCAACAAGCACCGGGGATACAGTCCCTAGCGCCCTGATCAGGCTTATTATTTTCATGGTCACACGCAAGCAGCGAGTGATGATTCAGGGATAACTGTTAGCGGGTTTCTTCGGTCGCTGTTCGCAGCTGTACTCGAAAATGATGGCGCTCTCTTCGCCGCCCGGGGGTGTTTGCTTTTACTGTTATCCCACCCAAATCACACTCTGTGGTTGATTGAGTCTGCATTCTATACCCATAAAACGCGCCACATCCACCCCCTGAACGGAGGTTTTTCAATCAAATAAGGCAAATTTTGCTTGAAAGCCCATCCAGTTACTCGATTTTATATATAGAAACTTGTTTACTAATAACGAATTAGATGGGGGAGTGAGCAGTTTTTATTCAGTTGAGGTCGTTAGTGTTGAGACCAGGTCAAAACCGCCCGCGCACCGCCACGGTGTGAATCCACAAAAGCGGCGTCGCCGCCATGCCATTTCATAATACGTTTAACAAGCGCGAGCCCCAGCCCAAAACCACTGGCTTGCGGCTTATTTTCGTTATACAAACGCACAAAAGAGTCAAACACGCGGGCGCGTTGTTCGGGGGGGATGCCGGGTCCATCGTCTTCAATAGCGACTTGAAATTCTGTTCCCGTTACGTGCAGCTCTACGACGATAGTCTCTTTGGCAAAGCGCGCGGCATTTTGCAGTAAATTGAGGATAACGCATTCCATCAATTTCCATTCGCAATTAAAGGGTTGCCCGCCGGTTTCATCCTGAATGCGAATCGGCACAGCGTCCGGGCGGTCGCGATAAATACGCGCAATAATTTCACTCAGTAAATCCTGCAT
>CAMPIG010000155.1 GCA_946886255.1 uncultured Cellvibrio sp.
GTCGCGCGCATAGGCTGCTTTGAGTCCATCCACGGCGGTCAGGGCGTCAAACTCGGCGGCCCCGGTTACCATCACGTCATAGGCAGCTTTTACGCGATCCCAGCGATTGTCACGATCAAGGGCGAAGTAGCGGCCAACGATGGAAGCAACCTTGCCCACACCCAATTCGCGGAACAGGTCTTCAGCTTGTTGCAGTGACGCTTCGGCACTGCGCGGTGCTGTGTCGCGGCCGTCGAGGAAGGCGTGCAGGTAAATTTGTTTGGCGCCGCGCTGGGCTGCCATTCTGATCATGGCGTAGATGTGGTCCTGGTGGGCGTGAACACCGCCATCTGACAACAGGCCTAGGATGTGTACGGCTTTGTCATTGGCGACAGCAGCGTCGATGGCTTCGACATAAACCGGGTTGGTAAAAAAATCTCCGTCACTGATGGCTTTGTTGATGCGGGTGAGGCTCTGATAAACCACCCGGCCAGCGCCCAGCGTCATATGCCCCACTTCGCTGTTGCCCATCTGGCCTTCCGGCAGGCCGACTTCAAGACCCGAGGTGGCTATGAGACTCTTGGGGTTATTGGCCCAGATCTTGTCCCATACCGGCGTATTCGCCGCGTAAATGGCATTGTGTTCAGTGTTTTCCGAATGGCCAAAGCCGTCGAGGATAATCAATACGAGAGGTTTTTTGGTCGCGGTCATACTCAGTCGTCGCTTCTACAATCCAGAGGTGGGGGAAATAGTCAGGAATTTGCCGGCATCAAGATGATTTTTCATCCCTGCTGTCCATCGGCGAGTGCGGCATATTCTAACCGGTTAAACCAGTGAACACTATGACAATGACTGAGAAATACCCGGTGCATGGTGTATACTGCCGCCCTTCTTTGCGCCCCATAACGGATATTCGGGTCATCGTATTACGTGCGGTCCATGTTACCGGGAACTGGTGTCCGGGTCCGTTTGAAAAAATTTATCTGTAACAAATAGCGCGTATATCGCCTTGATATCCATCGACCTGCCTCCACATCCAGCGCAGGCTTATCGCTGTCAGCGATGATGACAAGGTGATGCGACCTGTTGCGGCTCATTGCTAAAGGAATCTGTAACCTGTGAATTTCTTTGTGTTTATCAGTCAAGAGTGGCTGTTGGTTAGTACGCTAGTGGTTTTGATTTATATCTATGCCTGGCGTGAGCGCATCAAGAGTGGTCGTCCCATCTCTGTGCATGAAGTCACCCAATTGCTCAACAAGGATTCTGCTGTCCTGCTCGATGTGCGCGACAATGCAGAATTCAAAGCGGGCCATATTGTAGGTGCCATCAATATTCCCTTCAGCAAGGTTGCCGCTGAACTGGATAAATTGGAAAGCCACAAAAGCAAGATCATCATCGTTGCCGACAAGCTGGGTCAGCACGCCGGGAGTGTCGGGCGTACGCTGGAAAAGCAGGGTTTTGTCGTGCGTCGCCTGTCCGGTGGTATTGCGGAGTGGCAAGCGCAGAATCTGCCGCTGGTAAAAAAGTAGTCAGCGTGAGAGGTCATCATGGCGCGGGTATTGATGTACACCACAGCAGTGTGTCCCTATTGTGTTAATGCCAAAAAATTATTGGCGCAAAAGGGCGTAACCGTAGAAGAAATTCGCGTTGATCGTGAGCCTCATTTGTGGCAGGAAATGATGGAAAAAAGTAAACAGCGCACGGTGCCGCAAATCTGGATTGGCGACGTGCATGTCGGTGGGTTCACCGATCTGTGGGCGCTGGATAAAAACGGCAAGCTGGATGAGTTATTGGCAAAATAATCTTTGTCGCTGTAGTCACTTCCGGCTTTTATTTTTCAGTAACAGCAATCAATAGAGTGCATTATGTCCGAAGAAAATAATTCACAAGAACTTAATAATCACGAGCAGGCGGGCGGCCCGAATTTTGCCATTCAACGGATTTTTCTCAAGGATATTTCCTTTGAGACCCCCATGGGTGTTGAAGCATTTACCAAGCAATTCAAGCCGAACATCCAGCAGGATTTAAACGTGCAGGTCAATCAGCTGGACGAAGGTACCCACGAAGTGGTTCTGTTGCTGACCATCACTGCCAAGATTGAAGGCCGTACCGTTTTCCTGGTGGAAGTGAAACAAGCCGGTATCTTCGCCATCTCCGGTTTTGAAGGCATCCAATTGAGCCAGGTGATCAACACCGCCTGTCCGCAAATTCTATTCCCCTACGCGCGCGAAGCGATCGACAGTATCCTGAATCGTGGCACCTTCCCGCCGTTAATGCTGGCGCCGATCAATTTTGATGCAGTCTTTGCTCAAGCTGTTGTGGTAGCCAAGCAGCAAGCTGAGTCGTCCAAAGAAACACCCGCGACGGCCAATTAATCGTGCTGTTATCGCAGGTAGTTATTTGCTACCTGCGTGCTACACTTTTTTGGCAAAGCACTTCAACGATGAACAAGGTTTTGTGTTGATCGAAAATCTGCCGCTGTAATTCAACACTCTGCGTGGCGGCCCTGCGTGGATGTGGGCGGTACATGATTTACCACTGCAATCCGGTGTCGATGTCATGTTCAATCTCTCCCGTAAAGAAACCGCTCACACCAGTCATATCGCTGCCATTGATCTTGGCTCCAATAGTTTTCACATGATTATCGCCCGCTGGGACAACGATCAGTTGATCCTGCTCGATCGCCTGCGCGAACCTGTGCGGCTCGGCTGGGGTTTGCAGGCCGATGGCAGTTTGAGTGAAGACGCGCGTGAAAAAGCCATGGCGTGCCTAGAGCGTTTTGGCGAATGCCTGCGTGAATATCCCTCGCGCAGTGTGCGTATTGTCGGCACCAAAACCCTGCGCAGCATTAACGACTCGCGTCAATTTCTACAAGAAGCGCAAGCGCGCCTGGGTCATCCGGTGGAGATTATCTCCGGCGATGAGGAGGCGCGTCTGGTTTACTTGGGCGTGGCGCATTGCATTGCGCCCGGCGAAGGTAATCGCATGGTGGTTGATATCGGCGGCGGTAGCACCGAAATTATTTTGGGGCAGGGCATGGCGCCCCTGTTGAAAGAAAGTTTGAGCATGGGGTGTGTTGCCATCGCCAAACAATTTTTCTTTGACGGTAAAGTGACCGACAAAGCCATCAAGAAAGCGCGCATTGCCTGCTTGCAGGAATTGGAACCGGTGAATGACCTGTTTGTCGAGCAAGGCTGGCAGGAAGTGCTTGGTGCGTCCGGCACCATCAAAGCGGTGGCTAAAGTGTGCCAGAGCATGGGCTGGAGCGATGGCGCGATTGAAAAGCAAAGCCTCGACATCATCGTGCAGATGTACCGCCAACACGGCAATACCGATTTAAAGATTACCGGTTTATCTGATGATCGCCAGGCGGTTTTTCTTGGCGGCGTCATTGTGTTGAGTGCGCTCTTTGAAAGCTTGCAACTGGAGCAGATGATTGCCGCAGAATGGGCACTGCGTGAAGGTTTGCTCTATGACCTGAAAGGGCGGCTGGAAGATCACGATATTCGTCAGGCCAGCGTGGACGCCTTGGCCAAACGTTTTCATGTAAATCTGGAAAAAGCAGAGCGCATCGAAAAAACTGCGCTGATGTTACTGGATCAGGTAAGTGATGTCTGGGGATTGAATGTCGACGAAACCGGCAAGCTTTTGCGCTGGTCTGCGCGACTTTATCCTGTCGGTTTGGATATTGCACACAGCGATTACCACAAGCACAGTGCTTATATCGTTGAACACGTTGATATGGCCGGTTGTTCGCGCGCGGAGCAAAAGCAATTGGCGGCGCTGGTATTGGCACATCGCAAACGTTTTCCGATCAAACAATTTCCACTGGAAAATACGGCCTTGTTACAGGTGGCGATCCTGTTGCGGTTGGCGATTATCTTTCATCGTGGGCGCAAGAAAGAAGGTCGCCTGCCGATTAAGCTCCGCGCGAATAATCATAAATTAAAACTCACCCTGCCTTCTGTCTGGCTTGAAGCCAATACGCTGACTCATGCAGACCTCGAAAGTGAAGCCCAACATCTTGAAGACATCGGTTATTTTCTGGATGTCATCGCGAACGGCGATTAATCCACAGTTTATTTGATTACCGGTGTAGTCCAACGATCCAGCAGTATCGCCTGCACATCAATCAATTCTTCGCCTTCTTGCGGTTCGGTAATCACATAATTACCGTTTTCCTGCAGAATCCAGGCGTGAGTATTGTCTGCGAGGTACAGCGTTAAGTCTTCTATGATGCGGTCGCGGATCTTTTTGCTCTTGATGGGAAAACAGGTTTCCACGCGATGAAACATGTTGCGACTCATCCAGTCCGCGCTGGAACAGAGCAGTTCCGGGTTGCCGTTATTCTCAAAATAAAATACCCGGCTATGTTCCAGAAAGCGTCCGATGATGGAGCATACGCGGATATTTTCTGACAGACCTTCAACACCAGGCCGTAGCTGGCAAATGCCGCGCACAATCAAATCAATCTGCACACCCGCCTGCGAGGCAGCATAAAGTTCGTTGACCAATTCTTCATCGTAAAGTGCATTCATCTTGGCGATGATGCGTCCCGGTTTTCCCTGCTCGGCATGTTCGCGTTCTGTGCGAATGCGTCTGACCAGCCCTTTATGCAAGGTAAAAGGCGCATACATCAGCGCATCCATCTTGGAGGCCTTGCCCATGCTGCTCAGTTGCAAAAAGATGCGATATACATCGTCACCGATTTCCTTGTCACTGGTCATCAAACCGTAATCGGTGTAAATCATGCTGGTCCTGGGGTGATAATTACCGGTGCCCATATGCACGTAATAACGCACCTTGCTGTTTTGTTCGCGGCGCGCTACCAACAGCATCTTGGCATGGGTTTTATAGCCTACGACGCCGTAAATCACATGAATACCGTAACGCTGCAAGCGCTCTGCCAGCGCCACGTTTTGTTCTTCATCAAAGCGCGCGCGCAATTCAATAATCGTCGTGACTTCTTTGCCGTTTTTTGCGGCGGCCACCAAGGCATCAACCACGGGAGAGTTGGAGCCGGTGCGATACAAGGTTTGTTTGATCGCCAATACATGCGGGTCAGCGGCGGCTTCGCGCAAAAAATCCACCACGCCCTGAAACGAATCAAACGGATGGTGCAAGAGAATGTCCTGCTTTTGTAAAGATTCAAAATAGCTGTTGGAGCGCTTGGGAAATTTCGGCATCGCCTGTACAAACGGTGTAAAGAAAAAGCGGCTGTCTTTCACCAGATCAAATAAATCGCTGAAGCGATTCAGGTTTACCGGTCCGTTAATGCGGTACAGGTCGCGCTCTTTGATTTCGCAACGATGTAATAAAAATTGCTCCAGTTCCGCAGGGCATGTGTCGGTTAGTTCAAGACGCACTTCATCGCCATACTGTCGATAAGCCAGTTCACCTTGTACTGCGCGCAGCAAATCTTCAGTTTCTTCTTCATCGAGGAAAATATCCGAGTTGCGTGTGAGGCGAAATTGATAGCTGTCGATCACCGTCATGCCGACAAAAATCTCGGCCATAAAGTAATGGATGATTGAAGACAGGAAGACAAATTCGCGGCCTTCGCTGGCCAACTCCAGCGGCAGTTCAATGATGTGTGAGAGCGAGCGAGGCACCTGCACAATCGCGCGCCCGGAGTTGCGCCCGAATGCATCTTTGCCATCAAGCTTAACGATAAAATTCAAGCTTTTATTCAGGATGCGCGGAAAAGGGTGCGCCGGGTCGAGTCCGATGGGGCTGAGCACCGGCAGCACATCGGTTTCAAAGTAACTTTTCAGGTATTTCACCTGCTGACTGTTCCATTCGTCGCGTCGCAACACGCGAATGCCGTTCTCGCGCATGGCGGGAAGGATCGCCTGGTTCAGGATGCGATATTGCTCGTCCACCAATCGGTGAGCCCGATCGGAAATTTCACTCAAGGTTTGGGCTTGGCTGAGTCCGTCCGGGCCGGGTGGTGTTTGGGCATTCAGCTCGATCATCTCCACCAGGCCACCGACGCGCACTTCAAAAAATTCATCGAGGTTGGTGGAAAAGATGCACAGGAAACGCAGGCGCTCCAATAACGGCAGGGATTGGTTGTAAGCTTGATACAACACGCGTTTATTGAACTCGAGTAAGCTCAGTTCGCGATTAAAGAAAGCGTTGGACACCATGTACCCCTATGACAAGTAGCTTTTACAACAAACGGCCTTTACGACCAACGGCTTTTACGAGAAGTAGCTTTTTGCGCCCCAGATTATGACGGGAATGTGACAGTTTTAAGACAGCAGAGTTATTTTAAAGATAGCAGAGTTAAGGAAGCGTAACGCAGCGTCACATCATGGTGGGAAGATATTAAAAGAGGAAGCCGTCCCTGGCTTGGGATAAGTCAGTTGAGCTGCCAGAGTTGATTGCCGCCGCCAAAGTAATCCCACTGCTGGATGTTGGCGCCATCGGCAGTGGAGTTGTCTTCCACATCCAGTGATTTCCCGCTCAGCACCGACAGAATGCGGTAAACATCGCCCACCGATTCAATGCGCCAGCGTTGGTTGGCGCCACCCCCATAACTCCACAAATGAATATTCGCGCCGTTATCGGAGGACACATTTGCCACATCCAGCGCCCGCCCGCTGTGAACCGCTTCAATGCGATATTCATTATTCCCTAGCGCCGTTATCTGCCAACGCTGGTTGTTGGCACCGGTGCGGGTCCAGAGCTGCACATTCGCGCCGTTGCTGGTGGAAACGTCCGCGACATCCAGGCTTTTGCCACTGCCCACATTGATGATCTCGTAAATCCCGTTGGAAATTGCACCGTCTCCAGGGCCGCCGGGGTTAGTCGCTCCGTTATGTTTTACGGCGTCGTAGAATCCCTGATGCCACTGAATACCGGCGCTACCGTTGGCAATATTGTTGCGCGCGAAATCGAGCATGCCCTGATAAGCACCAGCAGGTGGTGTGCCGCCGTTGTTGATGAAGTTTTTCACCTGGTTGTAGATGTTGTTGGGGTGTACTGTCCAGAGCGTGCGGTCATGGGACATCTTTTTAAACGACCAAGGGAAATGACCGGCGATGTTGTTGATTGACCAGTCCGTTGCCGTGCGAATGATCTCGTTGGTGTCTTCGCCATACTCGCCGAGGATCAGCGGGATGTTGAGCCGATTGGTGATGTCGTCGCGGGTGTACATATCAGCCAGCGCGCTGGCGTTACCAAAGACATAGTGATGGGTTTCATAGACGAGGTTATTGTCCCAGCGAGATGTCACCCCCGTGGCTGCTTGGGTCGCAGGATCAGTCCAGTCGAGCACTTGTAATTGTGATGCCCACCAGCCGCCTTCGGCGACAATAATGTGGTTGTTATCGACCGCGCGAATCGCGTTGCGCAACTGGATCAGCGACGGCAGCAACTCATACTCGCGGCCCGGCGGTAATACCGGTTCGTTGATCAGGTCATAGCCCCAGATCATGGGTTCGTTCTTGTAGCGGTTGGCGATATGGCGCCACACCTGGCTGGCTATCTGGATATTGTTGCCATCCCAGAATTTCACGGAATCCCGCGGTTGGCTGGAATTAGAGTTCATATTGTCACTGTGGTCGCCGGGATTCTGATAACCGGGCGCAGCGTGCATATCCAGCAGGATATAAATGCCGTGAGTGCGACAGTACTCAATCAAACGATCAAAATACTGGAAACCATGATCGCTGAGTTGGCCGTTTTGCCAGAACATGTTGTAGTGAAAGGGCACGCGCACCGAGTTAAAACCCAGGCCAGCCAATTCAGCAATGGCATGTTCATTGACGTAATTCAGGCGCCATTGATGCTCAAATTCCCGCGCGTTAGCCATCCCGCCCAGCGCGCTGCCGAGGCTATTGAGGAACTGGGTATGGGTCCGGTAGTTGAAATCGCCCATCATCAAATAACCTTCCCATAGCAACCAGTTTCCCAGGTTCATGCCGGTGAAATAAATTTCATCGCCATTGCCGTCGAGGATGCGCGTGCCTTGGGTATGCACAAACTGGCTGTGGGCCGAGACGGAAAAGAGCATCAGTGTTAGGAGGATCGCGCTGTAAAAGCGGCGGTGTGATCTTGCAAAGAAACGGTAGAGTCGGGCCAGAATAGACATAAGTGTTGCTCCAGTTAGACGTTATTGTGGGAGTGGTATACGCGCCGGATCGGCGGTGCAGAAAGTCTATGGCGATGAAAGCCCGGGTGTCGTTCGGGTGGGGGTTATCGAACGCTGAATATTTTCGGGGAACGTTCGTTGCGTGGAGACTTAGCCGAACCTTGTCGTGTGGGTGCCTGGTCTGGCATATGAGTGATGGTTAGTGCGGGGACAATTGTCGGGTTACGCTACGCTAATCCGACCTACGGGAGTGGGAAAATGCATGCCCGTCCTTGGGCAGAATGAATTACTTACATTTGTAAACGGCGAAGGTTTGGCTGCCGTTCTCAATAGCGGACGTCGGGACTACCGTATCGCCACCGAAGCTGGCGGCTTCGTTGCGCGCCAGGTTGGCCAGTTCAACGGCCACCTTGTCGGCGTTGCGGTCAATCGGGCCTACGCTGGCTTTTACCTTGACGTTGACGTTACGTAATTTCTCGCAGTTACGCACATTGGCCATATTCGCCACCGCCACGCCAGTGCCATCGTCACTTACCTTTACCCAAGTACAAGCGCTGCTCAGGGTGGCGATAGCCAATACAAATAATAATGTTCTCATGCAAAAAACCTCCTCTTATAGGTTGTGTAATTACCGGTTGGATACCGGTTTCAAAACGTTGCACACGATAGCGCTTGCCAGCGAAAAAGCCAAAGATTTAAAGCGACTTGCCGCACCCGTTATAGGCTCTGCCATCCAGCAGAATTCGCACTTCCTGGCTGAATTGCATACCACTCATACTGTCCTGACAGGGTTTGGTCTCGATGGTTAACAAGAGATCATGGCTTTCAGTCACGGCGTGGTAACTGCTTCGTTGTGCCGAATCCAGATCCGGGACCGGGACCGGCGTAATCACACGATAGTTGCCGTAGTCGCCGACAAATTCAATTTGCAAGTCAGCGTCCAATTCCAGCAGCCAGCCCGGTTCGTTGCCGCTTGCACGGAAATCGATGCCGCGCGCTTTGGCCTCTGCCCAAGGTAACTGCTCCGGCTTATTGCGGCAGTTGGTAAAGGTTTCACCATCCACCGTGATAGTCGCTTCGTCGCCTTTGCTCCAGAATTCCGCTCGTTCGTTGGCGTAGCGCGCGCCCGAAGCCGCCGGCGCCTGCTGCAATTGCAGATCTGTCCCATTGACGTGAATCATCGCCGCATTGGCATTGACCACCACCAACGCCAACAGCTGATCGCACTCGTAGGCGAGACGCCGGGCATCGCCGCTGGATTGGCTGGTGACGCTAGTTTGGTCAGCGCGCGCAACCTGTAAGGAGACGCGATCTTTCGGGCTGTCTTGCGTAAGCACGCCATAGTGTTCAACCGTGGCCCACAGCAATTGATTGTCAGCAGAACGAATCTGTGCGCGCAACGCATAACGATGGTTGTTGTTGATATCGGAAGTTTTGTAAGTCAGTGAAAACGGAATAGGCACCTGGGTTTCGGGAGTGAATTCAATCTTGCTGATGGTGGTGGCCGGCGTATCAGCGCGGCTGACATCCTCAAGCGCCACACTGACGCGCGCATCCGGCGGCAGGGCGATACGCTCGCGATAATAGATATCGCCGG
>CAMPIG010000156.1 GCA_946886255.1 uncultured Cellvibrio sp.
CCTATCACAAAAATATTGGCATTATTTTTTACATTCTTCGCAGAAAAATGAATTTGTTCTTTGGATGAGAACAAATTCATGTCTACGCCTTGGTAACTATCTGTCAATGGATCATAGTTTTCCGGAATTTCCTTACACGTCAACCCCAACGGATCAACCCACCCCACCGGATTGGGCGCATACTGATAATTATTCACCCCACCCAATAACCCAATCGGGTCTTGCGTCGTGAACTGCCCTAGAGTCGGGTCGTAATAGCGGTGCCGGTTGTAGTGTAATCCGGTTTCTTCATCAAAATACTGACCCTGAAACCGCAGATTGTTTTCAACTTCCTCAACCTCTTTTTCAGCGACATTCCCGTAGGTTTTGTAGCGTGCTTTCCAGACAAGTTTACCTTGTTGGCTGGTGAGTTCGCGGGGCGTGCCGAGGTGGTCGAGGTGGTAGTGGTAGATCTCGCCGTCCTGGACCATGGCGAGAGGTTTGAAGCTTTCCGGTTCGTAGACGTAGGTCTTCTTAAGGTTGTTGCGGGTTTCCTGGGCGAGCTGATCGCCCGCCCAGAGGTAGTGGGTTGCACCGAAGTTGTCTTGTTTGCGAATGCGGCGGCCAATGGGGTCGTAGGCGTATTCGGTTACCTGCCCTTCTTTAACCACTTTCACTAATTGGTTGCTGAAGTTGTATTCAAAAATCGTTTCGAGCTTGCCGCCTTTGCCGCGCGCTTCGCGGATCAGGTTACCGCGTGCGTCGTAGTCGAATTTGCGGTCGCCCTGCATCTGCAGACGATTGCCGCGCGTGGTTTTTCCGGTTTCGCTTTTTTGTTGGCCGAGCAGGTTGCCTGCGGGGTCGAAGATGAAGTGTTCGTTTAAGTCGCCTTCGGTGCGTTTGAGTTTGTCCACCATGTCGTAGACGTAACGCACTTCCCAGCTGCCGTCTTTAAAGCTGCTCAAATTACCAAAAGGATCGTAGTGGTATTCGCGGTTGATCAGATCATTTTTTTGCTGGCGATGGATAGCGTGCTGTTTCGCCAGGCGCCCCATGGGGTCGTAATCGCTGTGGGTAATGATGTCACCCTGGATGCGATTCAACTCGCGCCCAAAGTCGTCGCGCTGGATTTGCGTAATCGCCGCGCCATTGAAAAGCACCTGCTGCAAACGATCATAATGATCGTAGGTGTAATCAATAGCTTCACGGCCCGGCAGTTGCAGTTTTTTCAGTTGTCCGTTGGCCGCGCGCTGGTAGTGAATATCCACCATACGGTCGCTAATGCGCTGCCGTTTTCCATTGAGGTCGCTGTGATGTTCTTTGACCAAAAAGCCCAAGCGGTCGTATTGAAACGCGAGGTATTGATGGCTGTTGTAGGTTTCCGTTAAACGTCCCACCGGATCGTACATATAGCGGCTGTATTCCGCTGTCGCATCCGGATTTTTTAGCGCGCGGCTGGTTTTGGATAACATGCGCCCGAGCGGGTCGCGTTCAAATTCGGTGACAACCTCGCCAGCATCCAGGTGTTTAATCAAGTGGCCGGCTTTGCTGTATTTGTAGTGTTGGACGCGTCCGTCGAAACCTACCTCTTTAATCAGGCGTTCGTTGCCGTCATAAACGAATTGGTAGTCATCACCATTTTCGTTAATCAGGCGCGTCAGGTTGCGTTCGTTGTCGTATTCATACGCGAGGCTGTTGCCTTCCGGGTCGGTGCGGCGTACAACCTGGCTCAAACCATCGTATTCATATTTTGTGACGCGCCCGCGTCGGTCGCTGATGCGTTCTATCTGGCCGTTAGCGTTGTATTGGATATCAACTTTTTCGCCGCCGGGATAGGTCACCCGCTCCAGTTCACCGCTGTCGTTATAAAAATAACGCGTCGTACCGCCGTGGTGACGGCTGGCGAGCCACACATCCATCTGTACGATCTGGCCCAGGGCGTTGTATTTGAAACTCTGCTTATGACCGACCGGGTTAATCACCGCCGCCAATTCGCCAGAAGCATTCCATTCGTAACGAGTCACTCTTTCCTGCGCATCCAGTTGTTGGCTGAGCAAGCCTTGGCCGTTATAGCGGTAGCGCGTGATTTGCCCATCCGGCGCCGTAAGCGTGTCGAGCAGACCGCGTGCGTTATAACTGCGCCGCCAGAGTGCGCCGTCTTTGTCGGTGGAGGTGAGTAATTTGCCGTGAAAGAAATAACGCGTCTGACGCTGATCGAGTGCGTCAATCACACCGATTAAATTGCACGCGCCGTCGTAGGCATAACGGGTGGCATTGCCTTCGGGATCGGTGTAGCTGGCCAGCAGACCGTTGTCGTAAGTGTAACGATGGGTGTTGCCTTCGTTATCAATTTCTTCGGTGATTAAACCGAATTCGTTGTAGGTGTAATAAGACGTGAAGCCGCGACTGTCGGTGGCCTGGCTGCGATTATTGTCCGGGTCCCATTGGAAGCGGTAATCGTAGATGCCTTTGTCGCCCCAGGCGCGCAAACACCGCGCTTGCGTGTCTTCACCGTCCCACTCGTAGTAATAACTGAAACCGGTGGCCAGGGTGCGGCGGCTGAATAAGTGATGGTTATAGGCATAGCTTTCACCGCGCCCGGCTGCATCGCGGTGCGCAATCAGGTCACCTTCGTTGCTGTAGTCGTACTCGGTTATTACGCGACTCTGTTGCGAGGCGCTATCTTGCAGAGTGATGCGACTCACACGGCCGTGGGCATCACGAGTGAATTGCAACGCTTTACCCCAATTTCCCGCTACGCGGATTAACGCGTTGTAGGCGTCGTAATGCAGATTAAGCACAAAACCCTGCTCGGCCTCACCGGACGTCTGGCGCGGTTGATAAGCGGGATGTTGTATCTGGGTCAGGCGAAAGGCGCCGGTTTGACCGAGGCGTGTGAAGACTTTGTGCGGCTGACCTTGTTTGCGCAACACATAGGCGTCGTAAGAGATCGCATCCAGATCCATCTGTTCATTCAGTAATTTACTGCGCTGGTACGGGCGCGGGCGTTTAAAGGTCAGAACGCGACCCTCGTCATCGCTTAGCTCGACCGTATGGTGGCCTTCATACAAACGCTCACAACCGCTGTGGGTCCAGCCATGGCCCAAGCCAATGTCGCGGCTGTGACCGGTGCGGTAGGTGCGTTTCCAGGTAAAGGGCAGCGGGCCGGGGAGCGTAAAGTCAATCAGGCTCAGCAGCTCCTCGCCGGAGATCATGCTGATGGGGCAACCGTTAGTGCAGGTATTGGCAACGGCGGCAGCGCCCTCTTTGGCGGTATTGGATACTTTGCCTGATTGCACACTGGTTATGGCATTTTGGTCGGAACAGGTTTCGCTGGACTCCGCCGTTACCGCATGGGCTTTGACGTCTTCTTTCGGCGGCGGCAGTGCGTCAGAGGCGCTGCTCTTGCCGCCACCTTTGGCTCTGCGATGTCCGCGAAATTCAGTGCCTGCGGTTGCGTCGGGCTGGGCCGTTACAGGCACCAACTGCAGCTTCTTGCTGTTCAGGGCGCTGCCGACTTCCTGCTGGATTTTCTCCTGGGAGGGCGGCACGGGCTGCTTGGGAAACAATAATTTCCACACTTCCGCCCAGGTCGCCGGTTGTATCAAGCGGGCAGACTGGAGAATCTGCCGGGAGTCTTTAGTGGGGGCTCCACCTGAGGTGGTGGCGGCATTGACGGGGGAGAGTTGAAACTCGGCGCCGGTGGTGCTCTTAAACAGTATTTTCATACATCCCTGCTGCTACATAGATATTCCGCAATGCGGGCAACAATAAAACAGGTCGCGCAGTATTCGCAAACCCAATTAAAACGAAGGCTCATGCTATCACAGCAAAATGGCCGCGAAACCGGGCGCGGATAACGTTTTTGACGAAAGGTTTACATCTTCATACAAGCCATCAGAAAAGTGGGTGTTAAACTCGCCTTATCTATATCAATAATCATCGCGAGGACGCCGTGACTGACGAAAACCAGCATATGCAGCAAACCCTGGAGACGATTTATCGCACCGAGTCCCGCCGGGTACTGGCGACGCTGATTCGCTTGCTGGGCGATTTTGATCTGGCTGAAGAAGCTCTGCATGATGCCTTCAGCGCCGCCATGGACCAATGGCCCCGCGATGGCCTGCCAGATAACCCTCGCGCCTGGTTAGTGTCCACCGGTCGCTTCAAAGCAATTGATCAATTACGTCGCCGGGCGCGCTTTGACACCTCGTTAGAGGATGTCGCCGACCGCCTGGACGAAGAAGCAGAGGAGATGGACGACGAGAATATCGAGGATGACCGCCTGCGCCTGGTATTTACCTGCTGCCACCCCAGTTTGTCGCCGGATGCCCAAGTGGCGCTGACATTGCGCGAAGTCTGCGATCTGACGACCGAGGAAATTGCCCGCGCGTTTCTGACCTCCGCACCGACCGTGGCCCAGCGCATCGTGCGCGCCAAAGCCAAGATTCGCGATGCCCGCATTCCTTACGAAGTACCGGCACCTGCCCAGTTACCGGAGCGGCTGGATTCTGTATTACACGTCATTTATCTGGTGTTTAACGAAGGCTATTCCGCCTCTACCGGCAACGCCGTCACCCGGTACGATCTCTCCGCTGAAGCCATTCGTCTGGGTCGTTTGTTGGTGGAGCTGCTGCCGGAGTCCGAAGCCATGGGTTTGCTGGCCTTGATGTTATTGCATGACTCTCGTCGACACGCCCGTATGTCGGCAGACGGCGACCTGATCCTGCTGGATGAACAGGATCGTTCACTCTGGGATCGCCAGCTTATCGCCGAAGGCAGTGAACTGATTACCCGCTCGCTAAACTCGCGCCGTTTTGGCCCCTACACCATCCAGGCCGCGATTGTCGGCGTTCACGCAGAAGCAACGACACCAGCAGATACGGACTGGCATGAAATTGTGGGGCTTTACGATCTGTTGTTACGCATTACCCCGTCGCCGGTGGTAGAACTTAATCGTGCCGTCGCCGTGGCCATGCGCAATGGACCGGAAGCCGGCCTAGCCATTATTGATGACATGGTTAGCCGGGGCGAACTCAAGGATTACCATCTGCTGTATTCCGCTCGCGCCGATTTGTGCCGCCGCCTGGGCCTCCGGATAGAAGCAAAAGCAGCCTACGAACAGGCGCTTAAATTAACCAAGCAGGAACCAGAGCGGCGCTTTTTGGAGCGACGTATCGCCGAGTTGTAAAAAAATTTTTTCCCCCTGTCGATTCCGCGATTGGCCAAACGACTATGAATAAAACAGCCAATCAGCAGGAATGACGCCATGAAATACCTCTGCCTCATTTATTATGACGAAGACGCCATGAACGCCCTGTCGCCGGGGGAATGGAAGGCGCTGATCAGCGAGTGCACTGCCTATTCTGAGCGGCTGCAAGCCAGCCATTACTTCCTCGCTGGCGACGCCCTGGAGTCCGTCCATACTGCTACCACAGTGCGCGTACGCAACGGCAAATTATCCGCAACGGACGGCCCCTTCGCCGAAACCAAAGAGCAACTCGCTGGTTATTGCCTGATTGAAGCGCGAGATTTAAATGAAGCTATTCAGTTGGCCAGCAAATTACCGCCCGCACGCTATGGCGGTGTAGAAGTGCGGCCTATCCGCGAGATGGAAGAATCACTTATTCAAGCTGCCAGCTAAGCCCATTAAGGAACAATTATGAAGACCAAGAGATCCATCACCATGACCATTGCTCTGATTATCATCGCATTGATTGCCGTCCTGCTGGCAGTAGCCGCAACAAAGCCCGATCATTTTCGCGTTGAGCGCGCCATTGTTATCAATGCCTCACCTGAACACATTTTTCCGTTGATTAATAATTTCCGTCAGTGGACGCTTTGGTCACCCTGGGAGAAAAAAGATCCGCACATGCAGCGCCATTACAGTGACAATGCCAGCGGAACAGGCGCGACCTACGCATGGGAGGGCGATAATAATGTCGGCCACGGACGCATGGAAATCACGGAATCCATTCCTTACACAAAAATTGGCATTGCGTTACATTTCATCAAACCTTTTACCGCGCATAACACTGCCACGTTTACGCTGGAACCAACAGAAAATGGCACCAGAGTCACGTGGATAATGGAAGGCCCGAGTCCCTTCATCAGCAAGCTCATGCAAGTCTTTATCAGCATGGACAAAATGGTCGGAAAAGATTTTGAAGCTGGCTTACAACACATGAAAGTCGTTGCCGAAACACCAGGGAGAATATCAGTACGTTAATCAACATCACCGGACGTTGTCAGCAGAATGACAGGGATTGAGCAGCAGGGCGAATCACCATAGCATGCAAAAAAATAATAACTTGTGTCGATACACCCGGCTCTTAATCGACTAATGACTAATGACTAATGACTAATGACTAATGACTAATGACTAAAAATGTATCAACAATCCAAGGAGAAACAGTATGACTAATTCCAACGAACAAATTGAAATTCGCGCCAGCATTGAACAATGGGAAGCCGCCATGCGCACGGGCAAGGTTGACGAGATCGTCAAACATTACGCCGACAACCTCGTCGCTTATGATGCGGTAATGAAGCTGCAATTCGTCGGCAAGCAAGTCTACACCGACCATTGGCATGCCTGCATGGAATTTGCGCCAAACGGCATGATTTATGAAGCTCGCGATCTGGTTATCCATGCCGAAGGCAGTGTCGCATTCAGCTACAACCTGGCCCGTTGCGGCGGCTATGATGACCAAGGCAACGAGCAATTTTCCTGGATGCGCGTAACACGCGGCTATCTCAAGATGAATGGTCAATGGCTCGTGGTCCACGAACATTTCTCCAGCCCATTTGATATGGAAAGCGGCAAAGTCCTGTTTGATGCACAACCTTGATCAGTAAAAACGTTACATGTATTTTTAAAAACTAAAAGCGCACTGAATTTACTTCAGTGCAAACTGACAACCTGCAATAACCAATGATCAATTTACAGGACACGTTATGAAATACCTTTGTCTCGTTTATTACGATGAAAATGTTATCAATGCCATGTCTCCCCAAGAGTGGGAGTCGCTCAACAAGGAATGTATTGCCTGTGGCGATGACCTGCGCAGCACTGGCCACTTTCTCGGTGGCAACGCGCTGCAACCAGTAAATACCGCTACTACCTTACGCGTCCGCGACGGTAAGCCGCATGTTACCGACGGCCCCTTCGCTGAGACAAAAGAGCAATTAGCTGGCTTTTATTTATTAGAAGCCGAGAATCTCGATCAGGTGATCCAGCTCGCAGGTAAAATTCCACCTGCACGACTTGGTAGCATCGAGATTCGTCCCATTCGAGAATTGCATCCTGAGTAACCAGGCTGCAATAAGCCCAGGAGAAACGATATGACAATGTCCTCTGCAACTCGCATAGAACCTGCACGCGTTGAACAGAAAGGCACTATGCATATCGCCGGTCTACGTCTGCGGCTTGATGATAAAGCTATGTACAAGATACCCGAACTTTGGCAACAACTCACGCCGCACCTGGGTAAGATTTCATCGCAAATTGGGAATGCGGATTATGGTTTATGCATCCGTGTCGATGACAGTAATAACTGTTTTGATTATCTGGCCGGCATGGAAATAAAGGACCGTTCCGGCGTGCCAGTGGAATGGTCTGAGATAACAATACCAGAGCAGGAGTACGCCGTATTTTCTCACCAACACCATGTGTCGCAATTGCGCCAAACCATTCATCATATCTTCGATCAATGGCTGCCTGAATCAGATTATTCTCATGCTGTTGGTGGCGCAGCACGGGTGCATTTTTTTGAGCGTTACGGTGAAGGTTTTAATCCGCAGACAGGTACCGGTGATATTGAAATTTGGTTACCCGTTAAACCCAAGTAAAGTTTCAGCAATTCATCTTCAACAGGAGAATGATCATGACTGACAACATCAAAAATCCCCACGTGGTATCCCGTGAAGAATGGTTGGTCGCGCGCAAAGCGCATCTGCAAAAAGAAAAAGAGTTTACACATTTACGTGATCAGTTGAGCGCTGATCGTCGAGCATTGCCGTGGGTAAAGGTTGACAAGGAATACATATTCGAAGGCCCACAAGGTAAAGAAACCCTGAGCGATTTATTCAACGGCCGCAGCCAATTAGTGGTTTACCATTTTATGTTCGCCCCCGGCTGGGAACAGGGGTGCGATGGCTGTTCATTTTTAGCCGATCATTTTGATGGACCCAACCTGCACCTTCCCCATCACGATGTCACCTTGCTTGCAGTATCGCGTGCGCCCTGGCAAGAATTTCAGGCATTCAAGAAACGCATGGGTTGGCAATTCAAATGGGTTTCCTCATTCGGCAGCGACTTTAACTACGATTACCACGTCAGCCCCAGTGAAGCCGAAGTAGCGGCGGGCAAGATGTATTACAACTATGAAGAACAAGAGGGCGAACCTGGTGAGGGCCCTGGTTTCAGTGTGTTTTATAAAGACAAGGCGGGCAATATTTTCCACACTTATTCCGCCTACGCGCGCGGCGGCGACATTCTGATTAATACCTATAATTTTCTGGATCTTACGCCGAAGGGTCGCAATGAAGAGGAGATCATGGATTGGATGCGACTTCACGATGAATATGAAGATGCCCAACCAACTAAGGACGCCTGTTGTCATTGAGTTTGCAAAACAGACGCCTGTCATTCGAACAGACGTCTGTTTGCATTCAAGCCATCTCGGTACGAATCGTATCAAGCAGTTTTTTGGTTGCTCGAATACCGGCCTCTTCACTCAAGGTTTTACCCTCGTATTCAATTCCGATATAACCTTGGTAATTAGCCGCCCTCACCAGTTTTAACATCGCTCGGAAGTCGATACTGCTTTCATTGCCCTGTTCATCAAAATCAAAACTTTTGGCACTCACCGCGCCGGCATAAGGCATCAGCTCCGCCACGCCTTTGTAGATATCGTATTGTTCAACACAGGGGGATTCCCACATATCGCCATCGCGACGGCGAACACAGAAGTTGCCGAAGTCCGGCATGGTGCCACAACGCGAGTGATCAACCGAACGCATCACATCGGTCAATAATTTTGCATCGGAAGAAAAACCGCCATGGTTTTCGACCAGAATATTGATATTGAAGTCCTCCGAGAATTCGCACAACGCGCGCAAAGTTTCGGTGGAGTATTTTTTCCATTCCGCTGCTGTTCCTTCGCCATGCAAGTTGATGCGTATTGCGGTGCAGTCGAGATCTCTGGCCGCTTCAATCCATTTTTTATGCCCCTCTACAGCGGCAGCGCGAATCTGTTTATCGGCAGACGCCATCTCCGGTTCACCGTCTATCATGATCAGGGAATTCACGACACCGTTATCTTCAGCACGCTGTTTGAGCTGTCGCAAAAACATTTGATCTTTGGCTTTATCCATAAAAAATTGATTTACGTATTCCACTGCACTTATGTCATAGGTTTTGCGCGCAACAACCGGAAAATCCAGCACCTTGATTTCTCCGGCAAACAACGCCTTGTGCAGTGACCACTGCGCCAGGGAAACCTCAAAATCAAAAGCCGGCGCAGTAACAGTGCCCGCTGTAGCAACACCCAGGGATGCGCTACCAATAAAACCTGCTGATGCAACAAGGAAGTGTCGGCGAGCGAGGGAAAATTCCGAAGAAGACATAAGGATCGACCTTGTGATTGTTATTGACACAAGGATTCTACTGGGGGGATGGACGACAGGAC
>CAMPIG010000157.1 GCA_946886255.1 uncultured Cellvibrio sp.
TTTCCGGAACACTTAATAATTTTTGTGCACCCTTTTTGCTCAGTATGTAAGAGCCAGCACACCAGGATGTGGAATAGAGTCGATAAGTGCCGCGTCCGTGATGAACCGATGCGGGCTGCTTATCCAGTTTGATGCGGTTGGTTGGTTTTTCCAGGCGAATGATATCGAAGTCTGTTGGCATCCAGGTTGGATCGGTAACGAAGTGACGGAATTCGTTGGAAACACGTAGATCATCTTCAACAATAGCTATCCAATCATCCGGCCCCTCGGCGCATATTTTCCATGCGCGTGAATGACTTAGAAAACATCCTACCTTACCGCGCGTCCATTGGCGTTTTCCGTTGCGCGGGCGCGATGCTATAAATGTGTCATATTCTTCTTGCGATAACTCGCGTCCGTTGGTGGCTTCCAGGCGTTCAAACTCAAGACCTTGTCGCGCAAACTGTTTGCGAGAAAATGCCAGTCGCTCGACATCTTTAGCAAGATTGATTAATAGAATTCTCATGGCCATAAATCCTTTGTGTCATACAGATTATCTTTTACTGGATTTTTTTCGAGAATAGAACTTATTTTTTAAAAAAACGCAAATTTTACTAAAGGTGTTATAAGGGGTTGGCGGGTTAATAAACAAATGCAAAAAAAAGCTCTCCATAGGGAGAGCCTAATGAAAAACGGAAATGTAATTGATGAAATTTGTTATGTGTTATTAACGCAAGGGTGTCATCAAACCTTCACATTCCTGCGCTGTAAGATTTGCACCACAAACAGGAATCTGGTGTTGTGGCGCAGCATCGGACCGATTGTTTAATAAAGTATTACCTAACACATGATTAACGGCGTTGAGGTTGTAGCCGTTATCCTGCTCCGCCATCCAGAAGAAAATACCGGCTAATCCGTTATCTTTGGCGTATTGGGTTTTCAACGCAACCGTGCGCGGCGTTTCAATACTGATAAACGAGCCGATGCCTTCGTGAACCAGATAATCGGCATTGGCGATTTTATCGGTATAAAGCGTGTAACCGTTGCGCGGTTTTATGTCGCGATCCAGAAAATTCTGAAACAGATCATAACCTTCCACGACACCTGCCTCCCAGGACCCGACACCGGCGATGCCCAATATTTGGTCTGCACCGGTCCAACTCAGGTCACCATAAGTTGTTGAGCCCGTTAAGCCATTGGTGTATTCGCTGATGTCACCAGGCACGGTAGCTTTGGCGCGGTGATAATTAGCGGCACCGATCATCAATTTATTGGCTGGTACACCCAGGTTTTTCATGTAATCGATGGTCCAGTCTGCTGAAGTGCCCGCCGAAGAACCCACGGCATTCGGGTTGGTGTAAAGCGGTGTGTGATGGGAAATTTCCCGCTCCCAGGCGCCAGTCAGGTCGTAAGTCATCAAATACAATCGATCCATATACGGATGCACATTGTCCCAATTGATTTTTTCCAGGCGCCCTAATCCGGCTGGAATGGCAGATGACAAACGATAGGATTTACCGGTTTTATTCGATAGCCAATCCATACCTGCACGCAATTCCTGAATCAGCGTGGCGTAGTTGGCATCGTCAGCAGGGCTGGATGCCCCGGGCACGGAACCGTCGGTGCCGGGATATTCCCAATCAATGTCCACACCATCGAAATCAAAACGTTCGAGGAAATGCACAATAGAATCCACAAAGGCTTTGCGTCGTGTAGGGTTGCCAGCCATCCAGTAAAATCCTTCTGACAATGTCCAGCCGCCGACGGATAAATCCAGTTTCAATTGCGGATTTTGCTCGCGCAATTGATAGAGCACGCCGAACACGCCACCGACATTCGCCGGATCGAGTTCATATTGGCTCTCTGTACCAACCACGCCATTGGGTGCAACGCCGACATTGCGCACAAACGCGGCTTCAAAATCGGCCAATGCCATAGCGCCATCCGGCAAATTACTTTGCGTGCAGTTACGCATAACCGCCGCAGGTGCGGAGGTGGGGAAACCCCCGTCTTGCACATTACTGGCAGCGGGATAACAAATACCGGCGAAACCATAAACGATGCGGTGCAAATTGCTGGCGGCGAGTTTAGTAAAATCAAACCGGCGACCGTACACGGCCCAGTCACCGATATAGGTCACGATTTCCGTACCGCTGGTGACATCGTAAGTATTGTGTTGCAACGCAATATTTCCGGGCACCAATTTGGAAACCCGCGCACCGTTGTCGCCATCCAGGCCGCCGTGGTCACCGCCGTTGTCGGTTGCTGGTGATATGCCGCCTTGCTGGCCGGGCAGAGTAGATTGTGTATTCGAAATGCGCGCCGCATTGATTGCGCCGGTCGGATTGATATTGTCGGCGTTGGTGTTGCCCGATACCGGCTGTGGTGTACCGTAATCAATGTTATTGGGAATTGGCACCGGACACAGATCCGGATCAGCATAGCCAACCGCTGCGGACCATTGGCCGGGATAAGCGGTGTTGCCCGGTTGAATGGAGTGAGTATCAACTAACGCGCGGTACACAACGCCTTGATAGGCCACATGGCTTCCGGCGCTATAGATTTTTCCGCTGGTAAATTCCTCCGCGCAAAAGCCGACGTCGGGAACATTATTGCCATTGGAGCTGCTGGAACCTGAACCGCTGCAGGCGGCTGCATTGGTCGATGACCAGGCGTTAGTGTAAGCCCAACCCACACCGGGTTCATAAGCGGCATTACCGCTGGAACACCAACCGGCCACGGTACAGGCGTAATAACCACCGGCATTGGTGACCACATTGCCGGCCTGGTAGCTGGTCCCCGCCGCGTAGGAAGGGCAATTGCCCGTGCTGGATGTAGAGCTTGCTACAGAGCTGCTGGAACTCGACGCCGGTAGTGAACTGCTTGCGCTTGATGGCGGAACACTTGAGCTGGCGATTGAGCTACTGGAACTGGCAATTGAACTGCTGGAGCTGGGCACGCTGGATGTATTGTCACAGGAGCCGAGATCTTCCCAGGCATGTTGCCAGGCCCAACCGACACCGGGTTCATACGGCCCACCAACGGTGCACCATCCACCCACAGTACAGCGGTAAGCGTGATTGACATTTTTTACCAGACTGCCGGTGGAATAATTGCCACTGACATACTGAATTAATTCACTACAGTTGTACGCGTAAGCCTGACCGACTGACAAACTCATGATAAACATCAAGGCGAGAGCCTTTGCTTTGATCATGTTTATATCCTCTTATTATGTAAACATTTTTAGATAAACGCCTGATCACGGCAGGTCATTGCCTACCACCATTGGCCGATGACAAAGATGCAAGCGCTGGAGAGGTAAAACGGCGTTTCCCTGTGCGAATTCTGTGTCGAGGAACGACATAGGAACGGGATAAAAATAGCCGCACATAAAACGTGGAAATGCGATGACAACGCTGTCTTAAAAATCCTTACAGGAGATAAAAATCAGCTTTATTCTCGTAAAAAATTATCTGACAACGTTGTCCATACAAGCTAGTGCTTTTGGGTGGTGCTTGTCAACCAATGCAATTGAAAACTGCGGAGTAACGATGAAATTGAAGATGGGCTTGTTGAAATAAATGTCGAATGTAACCGCGGTTATCAGCGGTGTAATAATCGGATCTTCCCCTGCTGTTCGGCGGTGAGTAACTCTTCATCGTTGAGTAATGGCGAGTCTGTATCCGGGATGCTGGATTCAACACCGATCCAGCAATTTCTTCCATTCTGTTTGGCGGTATAGAGGGCGCGGTCGGCGATGTCGATGGTCTGCTCCCATGACAGTGCGGCGGGTTTGCTGCTGTAAAAAGGGTAGGGGGCGAAACCGATGGAGCAGGTAATATTTAGCGTTGCGCCCGATTCAATAGCGAAAGCGTGATCGGCAATTGTCTGGCGAATACGTTCGGCCATTTCAACCGCCTGTGTGCGCAGACAAAAACGCATAACTAACAAAAATTCTTCGCCACCCCAGCGAATCAGGTAGTCGGATTCACGCAGTACGTCGCGTAAAACATCGCTCAATTGTTCGAGCACCTGATCACCGGCGTTGTGGCCGTGTTGATCATTCACCTGTTTGAAATGATCCAGATCCAGCAGCATAAAGACCAGATCGCTATCGGTAGGTGCAACACCTTTGCTGTCAGCGTGTGTATTTACATAATTACGCGCGACGATAGCGGTATCGGCACCGATAAATTTATTGAGGAAACGCCGGTTGCGCAAACCGGTCAGCGGATCAGTGAGACTGGCTTCTTCCAATTTGTGATTAATGTCCTGCAAATGCGCCTGCATGTGTTTTAGTCGTTGGTTTTTCTGATCCAGTTCGGCGGTACGTTCCGCCACTTTTTTATCCAGATGACGGTGAATATCCAGCAACTGTAAATGCGTATGAACGCGTGCCAGTAATTCCTCACGCGCAACCGGTTTATGTAGAAAGTCATTGGCTCCAAGGGAAAAAGCGGTAACTAAATCCTGAAGTTGGGTACGTGCGGTAAGAAAAATAATCGGCAGATCCTGCGCCGTATATTGTTCACGTAATGTCCGGCAAACATCATAGCCGGACAAGTGCGGCATCATAATGTCCAGCAAGATCAGATCGATGGGCTGTTCGCGCTGAATTAAATCGATGGCATCTTTTCCGCTGCTGGCCTCCAGGACTTGATACTGCTTCAGCGAAAGATAATTGCACAGGACTTTACGATTGACGGCATCATCATCCACGATCAATATCCGGGCGATAAAATCCTCGGCAAGTTGTTGGTGAAAGACCGTGAGATTTTCTTCCGTGTTGGCGGGTTGTGCAATCGGCTCTTCCCGCATGTCACTGGTTTCTGCTGCGGGTGCCGGATCGGCAAATTCAATAGTGCGCGCTTGCCAGGGCACAGTAAAACCGAATGCCGAGCCAACTCCCGGTGTCGAAGTCACAAACACCTGGCCACCGTGCAATTCAATTAATTTACGGGTGATAGATAACCCCAAGCCCGTTCCGGCTTGGGTGCGGCGCTCGGAATCCTCTACTTGATGAAACGCATCAAAGATACTGTCCAATTGCTCGGCAGGAATGCCGACGCCAGTATCGATAACATTTATCCGCGCATACTCTCCCTCAAGTTCGGCGGTGACGGTAATGTCACCCTGGTCGGTAAATTTGATGGCATTACCGATCAGGTTATGCATGATCTGAATCATCAGGTCTTCGTCCGCATAAATGCCTGGTAAGTCACGCGGTACCTTATTGCACAGCCGCAGCGGCTTATCACTGATTAACGGACGTGATAGCGCGAGGACCGTTTCGACCACGGTGTGAAAATCGAGAATCTTGGGGTGCAATTTGACGTTTTGATTTTTAAGCTTGGAAAAATCAAGAATGTCATTGACCAGGTTCGCCAGACGCTTGCCACTGCTGACAATCATTGCGAGATTCTGTCGGGTAGCTTCAGGCAGCTTACCGGTTACGCCGTCCAATAGGGACTGCGCCAACCCGATGATGCCATGCAGCGGTGTGCGCAATTCGTGGGATGTATTGGCGAGAAAGTCATCACGCAATTTATCCAGCGCCTGCAAGCGTTTGACCAATGACCTTTCCTGTTCCACTTTTTTGCGTTCATAGGCCAGCTTGATTTGTTGCGTGTGGATAAACCAGTAGATCAACCCGGTGATCAGCAAAGCGTAGAGCGCGTAGGCCCACCAGGTCCGCCACAGGGGCGGCAATATATGCAAGGTGACAGTGGTTCCCGCCTCGTTCCACACATCATCATTGTTTGACGCTTTCACGCGAAAAACATAGGTGCCGGGGCTGAGGTTGGTATAGGTGGCGCTGCGTCTGGTACCGACGTAGTTCCACTCGTTGTCGAAGCCTTCTAACAAATAGGCATACTGATTCAACTCTGGCGAACGAAAGTTCAGCGCAGAAAACTCAAGCGAAAAGACAGATTGATTGTGATTAAGGGTTATGTGGTTAGTGGTATTGATTGACTTGTGCAGGGGAGACGCTTCACTAATGACAACGGGTTGGTTAAATACCAGAAAATCCGTCAGCACCACCGGTGGCCGAATCGGATTAATATCGAGATCCTGTGGGCGAAAAAGCGTAAAGCCTTTACTGTTGCCAAAAAATAATTCCCCGCTGCGCAATCGTGTAGGGGTATTGCGGTTGAACAGATTTCCGCTCAAGCCGCTGTTGCTGTCATAGTGGCGGAAGCTTTCATCACTCGGATCGAAACGCGACAAACCTTTTAACGTACTCAACCATAAATAACCCTGTTCATCTTCCTCTATGCCGGTGACCACCTGATCAACCATGCCCTCGGTTATACCGTAGTGAATAAACTTATCGGTATTCCGATCCAGGCGATGCAGTCCGCCACCGTTGGTGCCAATCCACAATTGCTGGCGACTGTCTTCATAAACTGTCCATACAAAATTGTGATGCAACGAGGCTGGGTCTTGTTCATTCTGGCGGTAGTGTTTAGCGAATTGGTTTTTCGTGCGATCAAATACAAAAAGACCGTGGACTCCGCCCACCCATAAATTTTGCTGGCTATCTTCAAATAAAACACGGCCATATAGTTTGAAATCGCCGTTCAGTTGATCTCGCTCGGGCAGGTAGCTGCTGAAGCTATCAGTTTCGGGATGATAGCGATTCAATGCTTCTTCGGTAATGACCCACAAGGTGCCTTTTCGATCAATCAATAAATCCCAGGCTTCACGTCCGACGATGGCGCCAGGGCTTTTGGCATCCGGTAAATAATGAATAAATTTTCGGCTGTGTTTTTCGCGACGATTCAAACCGCGATCCCAGGTGCCCACCCAGAGTGTCTCTTGCGCATCTTCCAATACCGATAACACAGTGCTGCCGCTGATGCTGGTGGGGTCATCGGGATCGTGGACAAAGCGTGTAAAAGTTTGGGTGTTCCGCTCAAAATAATTCAGGCCAAAGCCTGCCCCGATCCACAGGTTTCCCTGTTGGTCTTCAAAGCCGGCCAATATTCCACCATCGGCCACGCTGTTTTCATTGTGGGGATTGTGGCCGTAATTATTAAAAACCGACGCGCGCTTATCGACCATGTCCACGCCGGAAGGGAAGTAACCGATCCACATATCGTTGTTGGTATCGCGATAAATACTGCGCACCACGTGGTTGCCTGGTCCGCCGGGATTCGCTTCGGAAAAACGAAAGCGCGAATAATCGTTGTCGTCGGGGTTGAAAATATGCAGGGAGGTTCCATCGCCAAGCCAAATCAACCCTTGCTGGTCTTCGTTGATATCCAGCACCGCATCGCTTTTTTCTCCGATGTAGTGTTTCACCGCAACAAAACGGTCATTGGCGCGATCATAACGGTGCAGCCCGCCGCCGAGGGTGCCGACCCACAAGCGGTTATGGCTATCGACAAACAACTCGCGCGCACTGTTATGGGTTAAGCCGGAATCTTCGTGAGTCGTTGCTTCGGGATTGTGGCGATAGTGACGGAAGCGATTGTTGTCCGGATCAAAACGGGTAATACCGCGAGCGTTGTATCCGACCCACAAAAAACCCTGCTGGTCTTCCGCAATAGCCCAGGCCATACGCTCGATCTGCGTTTCCTCCGGCAAGTCAGGATCCCGGATTGCCTGGGTTGTTTGTTCTTCAGGGTTAAAGTGATAAAAGCCGCTGGTACTGGCCAACCACAAACGGCCCTGGCGATCCTCCAGTATATCCCGGATATCATTGGAGTCACCGGCCTCGCTCGCGACCTTGTAATGTGAAAAATCATCGGTGGCTGGATTGTATCGATTCAGGCCCGCGCTGGTTGCAATCCATAATTGGCCGTTGCGGGTACGCAACAGGTGATGAATCGTATTGGAGCTGAGGCTGCGCGGATTGTTTTCGTGGTGGCGATAAATTTTGAGCTCATAACCGTCATAACGTGCCAGGCCGTTGTCACCGCCGAACCACATAAATCCCTGGGAGTCCTGATGAATGCTATCAACCAGCCCGAGTGTTTCGGTCTGTGCCGGAAGGACATGTCTGAAAATTAAATTTGGTGGTGGCTTGAGAGAAGGGTGTTCCTGTGCGGCCAGCGCTGTGCAGAAAAAGAATAAAACCAGAAGTAGACAAGACGCATATTGGTCTCGTGTTGTGTTGGTGTTAAACCACGAGATGAATCTTGGTAACCCAAATCCGTATGATGCATTTGGCTGGCGCAACGAGCGGATGCCAAATAATTGTCTTATCACCAAAAAACCTCGTTTCTTTCTATTTTATATTTAAATTATCTTATGCTGCGCTTAGTGTGACAGGCAGTGGGGGATGAGCGAATATTCACAGACAGTGTAGACCAGGTTACCGCTTTTCTCGCGCTGTTTATTCGTCAACCCACCAATGCGTGACTGAACAATCGGTGGGTTAATTAACAAAGCACCGGCGGCCGGTTGAATTGCCAACAAGTGCCACGTTATATTGGATTTTCATTCGGTGTTGATTTCCCGAAAACAGGAAAAGCATGAGCATACTGACCCCTACACAGCATCTTGTATTAACCAAGCTGACCCAAACCGTTTCCCGATGGCTATTGGCACCGGCGCTCTGGTTAAAAAAACCAGCGGTTGTGCGTTGGCAAATTCATGTTCTGGAGGGTTTCAGCTACCGGAAGCTCAGCCATTTTTTTTACGATGCGTTGGCGGCTTCCGGACATCCTGAAATGGCTCGCGATTTATTATTTGTGCACATTAATCGCTTGGCAACCAGGCCAGTAAATGTGAGCGCTGCCGCATTGCGCCCCTACACACCGCCCTTGGCACATTTCACCCGCGCCGAAAAACATTACGCATTAACCAAAGTCCTTGCTGATCTTGAAGCGCAGGGGGTACGGCCTTTTTTATGTTTTGGCGTGTTGCTGGGTTTTTTGCGCGAAGGCGATTTTATGCAGCACGATGCCGATCTGGATATCGGGATTTTATTGGAAGAGCACAGCTGTAACCAGATTCACGCGATATTAAAACACCAGGGCTATAACATCGAAAGCCATCAGCCAGACCCTTGGCCCTGTCGATTAAAAGTGACCGCGCCCGGTACAGAAATTCCTGTTGATATCATTTTCTTTCACCCAGCTGATGGCAAGTTGCAAACCTTTGCGGAATGCTATGGCCATTTGCTGATTCGTAACCGCACGGCTTTTGCGCTAAAGCGCGCGCAGTTTCACGACATAGTGGCTTGGGTTCCGGAAAATCCCGAAGCCTTTCTCACAGAAAACTATCAGGATTGGCCTCATAAGACGGATTACCATCACTGGGTATTGACCTCACCGCTGACTGATTTCAGCCAGCCTATTGTGGAGTATTGCCTCGCGCGCGAGTTGGCATACAGCTTGTATCGGAATCGTTTGCATACGGCCATGCGATTGATGGCGATAGGAAAGGGCCAATATTCACACAGCACGTTTTGGCAGGAACTCATCATAGGGCAAACATCATGAAGGTGATCTACACGAAAATGGTTGCTGATTTGTTTCATCCGGGGCACGTAAATTTTTTGCGCAATGCACGCGCGTTAGGTGATCGTCTTGTTGTGCACATTGTGGATGATAAGCGTGTCAGTTCATTCAAGCGGCAGCCCGTGATGAATCAGGCGGAGCGAGTGGCGGTGGTTGCTGCGTGTCGCTATGTGGATGAGGTGGCTGAAGAGGGGCCGCG
>CAMPIG010000158.1 GCA_946886255.1 uncultured Cellvibrio sp.
CCGGCCACAGTGTGACCGCAATTTATGAAATTACACCGGTCGGTGAAGGCAAGCCGTTACTGGAGCACAGTCGTTATGCTCCGGAGGAGCATGTAAAACCACTCAATAACACCGGGAATGAATACGCTTTTTTACGAATTCGCTACAAACTACCGGGCGAAAAGCAATCGCAGTTGATCGAGCAACCGATAACTGCAAATCAGTCGATCAAGCTGGATAAGATTGCGCTTGACTCACTTCAGCAAGAAGCCGGCTTTGCCACCGCCGTCGCTGGCTTTGCCCAGTTGTTGCGCGGCAGCCATTTTATCGGCGACTACACTTATGAAGATGTGATTGCCTTGGCCCAAAAAACCAAAGGCGCAGATGACTACGGCTACCGCACCGAATTTATTCAGCTGGTACGCAAAGCGAAATTAGCGAAAGCGATGTAGTGATGAGTTGCCGGAGCCAAACGGATCATGGCTCCGGCAATGTATTGGATATTTTCTACCGTTATTTAAATGCCTACTCATGCATTCTTAAAAGGCATAGCCCCAAGATAATCTTTTTTCCCCAGGTCAACACCATTGTGCCGCAAGATGGCATAGGCGGTAGTGACGTGAAAGTAAAGATTGGGAGTCGCGTGCTGAACGGCATACTCAAAGCCGGTGAGATATTTTCCTTCCCAACGTGGCTGACTAATGGAACGCTCTTTCGCGCCTTCAAAATCCTCGGGTTTAATACCCGACAGATAATCCAGCACGTCATGAATCCGTGCTTTCAATTCCGCCACACTGGTTTCATTATCCTCGTGGACAGGCGCCGTTTTACCGATCAATCGCGCCACACCCAACTTGGCCGTATCGCAAGCAATTTGCACCTGGCGAATCAAATGAAACTGATCCGGCGCCAAGCGAGCATTTAACAATACCGACGGATTAAACTTTTTCGTTTCGGCATAGGCCGATGCCTTGTCGAGAATCAGGTCCAGATTGGTCAACATCTTGGAAAATTGAATAACGGTGAGTTCATATAACATCACAATAACTCCGGTAAGTTCGTGGGGCGAAATTTTTGAACATCAGCATAGCAGACAACTGCGCCAATTCCGCAGGTTGAATGCATCATATGCCAGGCATTTTCTCCAAGGGGAATGCCTGTGTTTCATTGATTGTTATTTCTGAAGTGGCGCTGTAGTCAATCTTTGCGCAACAAGAGGGAATAAACGATAATGCGCGCGGCCGGGACCACCTTCGTCGGTCAATAATAAATGCCTTGGATGGCCAGCTGCGCTCTGCCATCGTATAAAGATAAAAAATCGCGCTTATCAAATTGCGGCTATGCTCTTAGGGTAACCAATAGCCGCTGTGCAACGGACAGCTGTGTGGAGACACAAGATCGAATGCTCGAAGATTCCAAAAAAAGATTCCAGCTTGGCTTGATCTATTTGTTCGCCGCTCTCGCCACCCTCGGCGTTGCGCCCTTTGTGGTGCTGCGCTATCTCAATGGTGAATACGTCAAGGCGGCACTGGACCTGTTCATTGTCATCATCGCCGGGGCGAACGCTTGGTATGCGCACCGCACACAGTCGGTGTTTTACCCCTCTATCCTCGCAGCGATGCAATATAGTATTGCCACCATCGCGATAATCTATCTGAATGGTCCCCTGTATTTCTTCTGGATATTCCCAGCCTTCAGTGCGAATTTTTTCCTGTTGCGCACACCGTTTGCGGTAACTGTTAACTTGCTGATCATGCTCGCCATGATCCCTGTTGCCATGCAAGTCGAGGATCCGGTGGCGGCTGCTGGCATGTTAGCGGCCCTGTTGTTTGCCGGCAGCATGACATTCGTTTTTTCCCGCGAGGCAAATAAGCATCATGAGCTGTTGCAGACGTATGCTACCCAGGATGCTCTGACTCATCTGGGCAATCGGCGCTCCATGGATCTGGAGATGACCCGCTGCATTGATGACTTCAAACGTAGCGGAACGCCCGCTACCGTTATCGTGTTGGACCTGGATCACTTTAAGGAGGTAAATGATAACTTTGGTCATCAATGTGGCGATGAGTTGCTGGTGGATATCGCCAACCTGTTACGTCAGCGCGCGCGTAAGACTGACCGACTGTTCCGCTTCGGCGGTGAGGAGTTTGTCATCCTCGCCCGCAACACCCATCGCGATGCCGCGAGAGTGGTAGCGGAAGATTTTCGTACCCAAATCGCCGCGCACATTAAAAGCCCGGCTGGCGCTATCACCACGTCGCTGGGTTGCGCCGAATTGAGAAGTGAGGAAACTGCCATTCAATGGTTTGAGCGGGCAGATCGAGCTATGTATCAGGCCAAGGAGGACGGGCGTAACCGGGTTGTTCTCGCCGATTAACTAATTCAAATAGATCACTCACCCAACACCGTTCGTCTTCACGCTTTCAATACTTGCCGTACCCGTCGGCGCAAGGCCGGCACCACCTCTTCCTCAAACCAGGCATTGCGCCGCAACCAGATATTGTTGCGCGGACTGGGGTGCGGCAAGGGGAGGACAGCAGGAAAATAATCGCGCCAGGCTTTTACCGTGTCGGTCAGCGTCGCTGGTCGCTGCGGCAGGTGGTAGGCCAAAGCATATTGGCCAATGACCAGTGTTAATCGCACCTCCGTCAGTTGCTCCAGCAAGGCTTGCCGCCATTGCACCGCACATTCCGGACGCGGCGCCAGATCGCCGGATTTTCCGGTTCCGGGATAACAAAACCCCATAGGCAAAATAGCGATGCGGCGCGCATCGTAAAATTCCGCTCGCGTCACCCCCATCCAATCACGCAGACGCTCGCCACTAGCGTCGTTAAAGGGTACTCCCGTTTCATGAACCTTTCTCCCCGGCGCTTGACTGGCAATCAGGATGCGCGCCCGGGGGTCAATCTGGATAACCGGATTGGCTCCATGAGGCAAATGCGCCGTGCAGAGATCACACGATCGCACCGCCTCGACCAGTGGGATCAACTCACCATCAGTCATCAGGGGTTGAGGCTCTGATACACCCATTGCATCAGCTGCGGCAGAGGCAGTGCACCGGATACCCGTTGAACCTCCTGGCCACCTTTGAACAGAATGAGCGTGGGAATACTGCGAATTGACCACCCCTCACCTACCAGGGGTTCTGCTTCGGTATTGAGCTTGATCAGCCGCACGTAGGGTTCAAGACGTTGCGCTGCTGCTTCGAAGACCGGTGCAAAACTTTGACAGGGACCACACCAGGGCGCCCAGCAATCCACTAACACCGGTATCTCATTGTTACCCAACACAGCCTGCGCATTAGCACTGGTGAGGTTCATAGGGTGCCCGGAGAAGAGCGGTGTTTTACAACTACCGCATTTGGGGCCATCACCCAACCGCTCTGCGGGCAGTCGATTGGTGGCAAGGCATTGGGGACAAGTAATTTGCAGGCTGCTCATGGTGGTGGGTCCTGAAACACAAAGAGGGCGTCTGGAGGCTATTTCAGGCCGGGTGTGCTTTTTTCAAGCGTTGACAAACCATCATCGCCTGGTATCACGCGACTCTCTATCACGCGACTGGGCATCAATGGCTGCATCGACCTCCGATTCCGACATTACACGCGACGCGCCGTCCTGCTCAACCTCGGTGCGCGGTGCGGACGGAATAGGATCGGTGATGAAATCGGAGCTCTTAAGGCCGCTACCGCCACTGGCTAAGGCATCGGATACAGCTTTCTTCAAAACGATAATAGCGATGCGCCGATTAATAGGATCCATCGGCTTATCAACCAGCAGCGGCGCGACAGATCCCATCCCCTGCACTGTGGCCACTTTGGCCTCGGGGTAAGTTCCCTCCAACAGGGCGCGACGCGCACTGTTGGCACGATCGGCGGATAGCTCCCAGTTGGTATAGGATGCACCGGCACCGTAAGGCATGGCGTCGGTATGGCCGGTAACGCTTATCTTGTTGGGGACTTTATCGATGATAGGTGCCAACGCCTGGAGCACATCTTTGGAGTAATACTTGAGTCGCGCGCTACCTACATCAAACATGGGTCGCTGCTCTTTATCCACAATCTGGATACGCAGCCCCAAGGCGGTGAAGTCGATCAGAATCTGGTCTTTCAACAACTCAAACACCGTATCCAGGCTGATCTCAGTTTCCAGTTGTTCTTTCAATTCTTCCAGTTGCTCCTGCTCGGCCTGTTCCAACTGCCGACGCAACTCATCTTCGGAGAGTTCGGGTATATCTGATTTCTCCTGGGGGGACTCTGACTCTTTCGGTTCGGGCGTGAGGTCAATGACACCGGAATCCGCACCGCCCGGCCCGATGATAAATTCATTGCCGGGATCCTGAAAGTAACCGGCTATCGCCAGTTGTTGCTCCTTGGTGGTGGTTTCCAATACCCACATCAACAAGAAAAACGCCATCATCGCCGTCATAAAGTCAGCGAAAGCCACCTTCCACGAACCACCATGGTGACCGTGACCATGGCCCTTTTTCTTGCGAACGATAATGACTGACTGAGCACCCTTTTCCATCATCAGTAGCCTTTACTTCTTGGCACGATATTGTTCTTCAAGCTCAGTAAAGCTTGGGCGCACACTGTGATACAGCACCTTACGGCCGCACTCCACCGCGATCTGCGGCGGCAATCCGTTCATTGATGCCATCAGGCAAGCCTTGATGCATTCGTAGAAATGCGCTTCGTCGCGATTTTTGTGTTCGAGGTAAGCAGAGAAGGGGCCGATAAAACCGTAGGCAAACAAAATACCCAAGAGCGTTCCCACCAAGGCGGCTGCCACAGATACACCCAGCTCTTGCGGTGGACCACCAAGTTTGCCCATGGTGATCACGATCCCTAAAACGGCGGCCACAATCCCAAAACCGGGCAAACCATCGGCGGCCTTGGCAATAGCACCAGGAACCAATGCCGCTTCCTGATGATGCCCTTCCAGCTCCTGATCGATCAGCGACTCCAGCTCGTGCGGCGCCATACTGCCCACCACCATGATGCGCAGGTAGTCACAAATGAAATCAATCGCGTGATGGTTTTTAAGGATTTCAGGATAATTACTGAAGATAGGGCTGTTTTCAGGCTCTTCGATATCGCCTTCAATCGCCATCAACCCCTCGCGACGGGTTTTGTTGAAGATGTCGTACATCATGGTCAACAAGTCCAGGTACATGGCTTTGTTGTATTTGGAGGGTGTCAGGAGTGCGCCGGCAGATTTAACAACGCCGATGCTCACACCCAGGGGGTTGGAAATAATCATTGCCCCCAACGCAGCGCCACAAATGATAATGACCTCACTCGGCTGCCACAGCGCCATGATCTGGCCGCCGTGCATGGTATAACCCAACAAGATACAGCCGATGACGACCACCGCACCGATAATAGTATTCACGCAACTTTCCCCTCAGAACCCCTTGGAACTTTCTATGCTTTGCAAAATAGTGCCCGGCACAACCCGGCGCAGGTATGCGTATGCTCTTTTGATATGAGCTTCAACGTTATCGACAACTATAGATTCTAATTGAGGGGATTTCCCAAAAATTTACCGAGATGACAAATACCGCACACAGCCAGCGAGGTTTGTCACGCTCCGGATGAACTTCTACACAGCCGGCCCAATCCGCTGTTATGGACTCTGACCATGAAGATCGACCAACTGGACCCTCACACCCAACAAGCCCTGGAAGCAGCCGCCTTTCGCCGGCTGTTGGAACACCTGGACAGCCGCAAGGATGTACAGAATATTGAGCTGATGAATCTGGCCGGGTTTTGCCGCAATTGCCTGAGTAAATGGTATATGGCAGCTGCTACCGAGCAAGGGATTGAACTGGATTACGAAGATGCGCGGGAGCGGGTGTATGGCATGCCTTACCCGGAGTGGAAAGACCGGTACCAAACGCCGGCCAGTGCAGAGACGCAGGCGCGCTTTAATGGAGATAAGTCCTGAGGGGACATAGCGACGTCAGTTGCTGGTCTGTTGAGGAAAGTTAGCTGACGCCGCTGGAGGCATGCTGAGGAGATAGAGTGTCGGATTACGCTGCGCTAATCCGACCTACGTGCTCATCAAGTTTTTAGCCAAGTATCATCAATGCAGTTGGTAGGCGGTCAGTGAATTCTTGTGGAAGTTGGGAACGTATAGTATCCGGCTTTCCTCATCAAATCCGATGTCGGCCGTGTTGATTTGTGTATCACGGCTGTCCAATAATTTTTCTATCCGCCCATCGGCGTGGACGTAGTACACCAGGCCAGCCCAGCAGGACACAATAAATTCGCCCGGCTGAGTCATCTCCACACCATCGATATTGCTTTCAAAACCTTTAGCCAGGGTGAGCCGGTTTTTGTCTTTATCAATCAACAAGAGCTGGGTCGCAGCGCCCACGATGAGCGTGCTACCGATGGTGCTCAACCCGTTCGGTGAAGGAATATTGTCAAGGTAAAGCTCCACCTTACCCTCAAGGATACGATGTACTTTATTGGTGCGTGTATCAGACACATAAACAACGCCGTTAATATCGATGGCGATGTCGTTGAGGAATACTGCATCTGTTACCGGAATCCGCGTATCGATATCGCCCGAGTCGATATCGATCACCACCACGTCCTTCACATCCGCCACATACAATTTACCGTTGTGCGCCCCCATGCCTTTCGGACCGTTCAGGCCTCGCACCCAGTCGTGCTCGAGAATTTTGCCATCCAATGAAAGCCGGGCTACGCCGCCCTCGCCATCATCATCTTTGCCGTCAATTTCGCTCACGAATAAATATTTTTCTTTGCCGTCCTCATACACCAGTGCGGATTCCGGTACACGCAAACCCGCCGTTACCCATAACTGCTCCAATCGCCGCCCTTCGGCTGCATGAACAGGCAGTGCAAGTTGCAGGATCGCAGCGAGCATTACCCCGGTACCGGGGGCGATAAAGCGAAAACACGTGGTGAGTTTCATAATTTATGTCCTCATTTTTTATAGATATTGAGGAACCTCCGCGCGGCCGATGCACTCACTTCTGGAGGTTACTGGTCAGGAATTGGAATTCAGAAAGTTATAGTTCAGGGTTTAGGGAACCTGTAAGTTTGGCACGTCTGACTGCCATCGACCAAAGCGCTTTACATTGTCTTACTTTTTCGGATCAGCCAGCTTCGATAATTGTGAATTAATGCCCATTCAGTGAAGTCAGGAACCCTAACCGCGACCGCGGCTTTTCGCCTGGTTGATTGCACTGACCGCCACTAAACACTACTCTAGCGACCACGAGAACAACATAATCATTAGACAACTATGAAAGCCACTATCAAAGACGTTGCCAAACTCGCCGGCGTGTCCTTTAAAACCGTGTCACGAGTGATCAATAAAGAGGTTACCGTTGGTCAGGATTTGCAGGATCGGGTATGGAAAGCAGTCAAAGAGCTGAATTATCAACCCAACTTGTCGGCCCGGTTATTGCGCGGCGCGGCCTCTTCCATCGGTTTTATCTACGACAACCCGAACAGCAACTACGTAATCGATATGCAGCACGGCATACTCGGTGAATGCCACCGCCAGGGTTATGAGCTGATTATCCACCCCTGCGACGCCAAGTCAGAAAATATCATTGACGAAGTACTGGGCATGGTTGATCGCAGCCGCGTGGGTGGTCTGGTGTTGACGCCGCCAATGTCCGAGATGCCGGAAGTCCTCGCCGCATTGAGCAAACGCAAGATTAAATTTGTGCGCATCCTGTCCGGCTCCCATCCGCCAGATGACAAAGCACCCTGCATCTTTATCGACGACCGCACAGCGGCTTACCGTATCACTCAATACCTGATCGACCTGGGTCATAAATCCATTGCCTTCCTCGGTGGAGAGGAAGCGCATAAATCGAGTATTGAGCGTCTTGAAGGTTACAAAGCCGCATTGAAAGACAATAAGCTGCCGATCGATAAAAAACTGATTGTCGGTGGGGAATACTCATTTGAGTCCGGTGTTAAGCGCACCCGTCAATTATTGTCTGCCAACAGCAAACCCAGCGCGGTCTTTGCCTGTAACGACGAAATTGCAGCGGGCACCCTGTTCGCCGCACGCATCCAGGGTGTGGATGTGCCGCACCAGCTCTCTATCGTAGGTTTTGAAGATAGCCCCTTCTCCCGCCAGGCCTGGCCAAACCTCACCACCGCCCAACAACCCAACCGCACGATTGCCCAACGGGCTACAGCATTGCTGATCGAATGCATTCGCAACAGCAACAACGCCGACCACAAGGTCGACAGCGAAGGGTTTTACCCGCAATTAATTGTGCGCGACTCCACCTGTCCTGCCTTGGGCCGCAAAGCCTGATAAGCCGGTCCCGAACCTTTAGGTCGGGACCGCTTCCAAGCCTTATCCGGCGCAATCTTCCGATTGGTCAAAATGTCTACCCGTTAAAAAAATCAGGCATTGTTGCGCCAATGCCTTTACAACGGTTAAAAATCAGTCCACAATGACAACGTTGTCTCAAACCCCGTGTCATTTTTTGGAGTTAGGTTTTTATGTCGTCAGCCAGTGTTTTAGCCCCTCGCCTGCAGCCTGAAGAAACCCTGATGTTTCAGGAAGCCGCTTCAGCGTCGAGTGTTATTGCCCAGCAATTTGCGGCTAACGCCCCTTTGATTGCCGCTGCGGTTGAGCGTCTGAAAGCTTTTGCTCCACGATCCATCGTTACTTGCGCGCGCGGCAGCTCTGACCACGCGGCAACCTATGCAAAATATTTGTTTGAAACTCGCCTTGGTCTGGTGACTTCATCGGCCGCACCGTCCATTACGTCGATTTATTTCGCCAAGCAACAATTGGAAGGCACGCTCTACATCGCCATCTCCCAGTCAGGCAAAAGCCCTGACTTGCTGGCCAGCGTCGAACAAGCCAAAGCCGGTGGCGCGCTGACCCTGGCGCTGGTAAATGTTGAAGACTCACCGCTGGCCCAGCTGGCCGATATTGTTATTCCCCTGCGCGCCGGCTCCGAAAAAAGTGTCGCTGCCACCAAATCTTATCTCGCTACCTTGGGTGCGATCATGCATCTGGTATCTGAGTGGGGTAACGACGACGAATTGAAAAAGGCACTGAACAGTTTGCCGCAGTCCCTGGCACAAGCTTGGGAAAATGATTGGCAATCGGTTGTTGATGGTTTAAAAGACGCCCGCAACCTGTTTGTTATCGGTCGCGGTATTGGCTTTGGTGCCGCACAAGAAGCAGCACTTAAATTAAAAGAGACTTGCGGTTTGCACGCTGAAGCCTTCAGTGCGGCGGAAGTTAAACATGGGCCCATGGCCATCGTCGGTGAAGGCTTTCCGGTTTTATTGTTCGCCCAGCAAGACAAAACTCTGGCGGGCATGGATTCTCTGGTTGAAGATTTTCGCGCACGCGATGCCAAGGTATTTGTAGCCAGCGAAAGCATCAGCGGCTCGCTGCCAGTCGTGCAGGGTGCACACCCGGTGATCGCTCCCATGCTCGCAGTACAAAGTTTTTATCGCATGGCTAATGCGCTGTCTATCGCGCGCGGTTATAACCCGGACGAGCCACCGCACCTGCGCAAGGTTACGGAGACAATGTAATGACCAGTGCACTGGTTAACGGCCGAATTTTTACCGGTGATGAGTGGCTTGAGGATCATGCACTCATCATCA
>CAMPIG010000159.1 GCA_946886255.1 uncultured Cellvibrio sp.
TGCGGGCTATCGTAACTCGACTCAAGATAAACCCGAATAACTTTACCCATGTCATAGTTGTTTTCAGAAGCTTTATAGCCAAACATGTGAAGCCACCAAATGGGAATCTCAAGAGAATCCAATTTGATTGATATCTCGCGCCATTCTGTATCACAGTCAATAAACACACCGGCACTTCTATAGGTGAGCGGATTATTAATTTGAGTAACTTTATCATCGTGAAATGACAATCCAAAATATAAAGTATTAGCAAATGAACATTTTAGAGAAATTTTCGCCTCGTTAAAATCGGAAAAATTAGCTAATCCGTCCACAAAATTAACTGAAACACCTGCGTTAGGCTGTTTGGCTTGACTGGATAGTTTGAATTCCGCATTAATTGAAGAAGGACCTTTCTCGTAATGAAGGATCGATTCATGGTCATGCCATGAGGTCAAGGACCAATCGTCTGACACTTGCCCTTCAGCAAAAACTGTTAGCGATGGGTTTGCGTAGTGAAAACAAGTAATAAACCCTAAAGAACTCAGAAAGAATAAAAGAATATAAAAATATAAAAATTTAGATCGCAACCATTTTTTGTCACTCAAGTTTCACCTCTACAAATGGCATAGAGAAAGAGGTAATAATTGCCTTTTCTTCTACTTATAGGTCAGGACAGCAATTAGCATGCCACAAATAAAGTCTTATAACGTGGAATTATTTTAGTTATAAATTCTAACACGGAATCTTTTTATCTGAACAAGCTAAACAATACTAAACTCTTTTTTAAGATTGATACAACCCGGAATGACCGATAGTAGTCCCGACCAAGGCTGTCTCCGGCTTCTACGCGCCCAAGGTAGCTTTTCCTTTATCGGTACAAGCGTCTCTGCGGCTACCAGACTGTTGACATGGGAGGTTACCCGGGAGGGAAAATCTACAATTGTGAGTTGCATCACACTGCTCGTTCGGGAGGCGCTGCATCCTTTTCCAAGACTTATGGCCGAGGGAATTTAATCAAGCACGGTTTTACGTAAGAAAGCCACAACCGTAAGACTCGATCACAGTTGTGGCGAGAAAAATTTACTTTATCTTTTTTAACTGAACCACTGCACCGCCAGATGGAGCCAAAGACAGTTTGATTGTATGCTTTCCTGTCTTTTCAGCTATTTGACGGCTAATAGATGAAGGGGGTTTTCCGTCCTGCCAAATCGTCGTGGCGTAAGTTCCTCCACCCAAAAAATCTAACGGGATTTTGAGGGTACGCCCTGCCTCGTTCGTCATTGCACCAATATACCAATCATTTCCTTTGCGGCGGGCTGAAACAATGTACTCACCAATATCGCCTTGCACTATTTTGGTTTCATCCCAACTTACTGGTACGTCTTTAATAAACTCCAATCCATCGGCCCATTCATTTTCTGGCTGAGGCCACTTTCCATCAGTTTTGCTGTAGGTTATCGGCGAATCCGCCAGCATTTGCAAGGGACTGTCGTAAACAACAAACATAGCCAAACCATGCCCCCTCGTTGTTTTTACATAAGGCAAGGTATTACGGCGCAGTTGCGGAAACTCTTCAGGAGTAGTATGCCGAAATCCTCCCGGCGTGTAGTCTATTGGACCGAGAATCATACGTGTGAACGGAAGCGTGACATTGTGCGTTGCCGTTACTCGTGAGCTCCATTTATTATATTCTGCCCCCATTACGCCCTCTTGAGTTAAGTAATGGGGGTAGGTTCTGACCAACCCATTAGGTGGATAAGCGCCGTGAAGATTGACCATGATGTTATATTTGGCGGTCATCTGAAGAAGCTTATGATAATAATTCACCATTTCTTGATCAGAACGATCCATAAAATCGACCTTGATGCCTTTGATACCCCACTTTTTATAGGTACTTAACGCTTCCTCCATTTGCCAGTCCAGTTGTTGCCATTGAACCCACAGCCACACACCCACATTCTTACTTGCGGCATAGCGCAATATTTCTGGCATATTCATTGATGGAATTGTCTTTACAAGATCAGAGCCTGGCGAACTTGTCCATGCAGCGCCTTCATGCCACCCCGCATCAATTAAAATGTATTCCAGCCCAAGTGTAGCGGCGAAATCAATGTAAGCTTTGTAGGTTTCAGTATTCATCCCAGGTGTGACATCGGCATCGTCCAGAACAACTTGATTGTCATTCCACCAATCCCATGCCACCTTTCCTGGCTTGATCCAATTTGTATCTTTAACTTCAGAGGGAGCACCCAATGCGGCGATTAACGACGATTCAGCCAAAGCCCCAGGGGTGTCGCCCAACATAATTACTCGCCAAGGTGACACAACCCCCGCAGCGGTCATTCGCGCGCGCACCGCAGCTTTGTTCAATCCGTCAGGGCTACTATCAAAGCGTGGCGTTAAACGCACATCCACACCTAAACCTCCGTCACCCCGCCCGATAAACCAGCTGCCAGGATAATTGCGCACATCAGACTCGGCCAACGCAAAAACACCCTGGCCTTTTCCTGTCTTACAAACCAGCGGATTATCATAAAGGTTATGCTCACGAATACGTGACGCTTTAATAGGATCGAATTCCCCTTCGTGGCTATTAGCATACTTGCCTAGATTTAATCCAAAACATGTATAATCCGCCGCAAATGAAAAGCGCGTTAATTCATTTTGAATAGTGAACTCACTTAAACCCTCCTGGCTCGGCAATATATATCTAATTGCTACCCCTTCGTCGTATACCCTAACCGCGATATCCAGCTTATATTTCGTCTCGGCTTGATCCGAAAAATGGAGAAGGACGGCATTATAAAAGTCTTTAACTTTTTTTGTTCGCCCCGCCAGCAGATCAAAAGAATCCCTGGTTTCTCTCCGTGTTTCTCCGAGAAACTCCATCTTCGATGTCCCTAATGGAATATTATCAATAATCAATCCCAATGAAGAGTTTTCAATAATCAGTCTGTCATCGACCTTAACACTGTAACTCAATCCATTCTCACTATTAACAATCGAAACAGAGACTCTGTCATCAGGAGAACCAAGACTAATAACATCGGCCATCCCCAAAGATGGGATAACTATAAACAACAAACATAAAATTACTTTTAACATGTTACTCATCTCAAAATATTGGAAAATTACACACAACCTTGCCCACTCTTCATTTCGCTGTTTCTTATTCAAAACAGGGACCCTTGTAGATGACCGTATTTTGTTATTCAACAGAACAGGGCTATTAATGGCTACCGATTACCGATGAAGATTCTATTCGCGTTTTAATTATACTTAATATTTTCTGAAAACCTCTTATCATCTCGTCATCTCCCATATTATCAACCAACGGGCTATAAGAGGCGGGAGTTAATCCATGACCATTAAAGATACTTGTCCAGTTTTCCTCCTGAAATGTTTCATCCTCCAGAATTGATACATAACCACAATCTCTAAACAATGCAATTTTTTTTGTTAAAGCATGGGGAATATCAATATCTCGACAAGCTTGCCAAAACGGTTCTTTCCTGGAATTTAAGGCGTAATGAACAAGTTGAAAGTTTCTTAGGTTTTCAATAAAAGAATGCATTTTATTGTTGTAAACATTCCGTTCGTTGCCATACTCTTCACTATTTGGAAATAATTGCCTCAGAATTACCATGCTGATAACTAATGAATGTTGTTGCAATGCATCTAACGGCTCTACAACGGCCGCCGTGCTACCTACAGCTAGACAATTTCCAATCCATGGGCGTTTCAATATGCCGCATTTCATTTTGCGCTCTATGCCATTACTAATGTCTGCGCCTAAACATGTCTCCACCTCATCCACAACTTTAGTGAATTCCGTATCGCTCGAAGAATACAAAGCCTGTACAGCCGTTCGATTGCTCAGTGGATACAGACCACACCAGCCACTGGAAAATGCTGTTATTTGACTAAAGGCTGGACCAGGAGAAAGAGGACCGCATGAAGCGGTAACTGCTCGATCACAACGAAACCAATGCTCCCAGCTCTCAAAATTATCATCGGACAAAGCGTTAATAAGGAGCGCCTCCGGTCCCGATGCGTCAATATAAAAGTCAGCCTTTATGACGAGGCCATCTTGCAGCTCCAAAGAGACTATTTTCTCATCATCGCAGTTTACCGTCCTGAGCGCGCCCGCAATTCGTTTAACATCGATATTAATCGCAGCACGAGCGAGCGCTTTAACATACTCATTAGCGCTTAGATGGTATCCATGCGCAGCGTGAAAAAAACCAGTCTCATCAGTACCTGCAACAAATCGGCGATGCTTCGCGGCCGCAACCCCCAAAGAAAAATCCTCCAACGGAAGTTTCAGGCCATTTTTCGTCGCTTTCATCCAGTATTGAAAAAAATCAACACCATTAAAGTTAATTCCATGGCGATCATAAGCGTGAAAAAAATCAGGCAGCCCTGGATTCCAGCCCGTAAACCGCTGGCCATAATAGATGTTCGCCCGTGCCGTTTTTCGCAGCTTTTCTTCGTTAGCACCCAAGGTTTTATGGAGCATCTTGTAACTTGGAAGGACAGCGTAGGCATCATGCTCAGTCAATTCGGTACCAACATCTATCAATGTGATATCGTATACATTTCCAGATTTGTCCAGAACAGACTTTAGGAAGAACGCGGTTATCCAAGCATCAAGGTCTCTTCCAACGATCACAATTTTTTTGATTTGACCATTCATACTAATCACTCATCACTTTTCCGCTGCACAATATTGCTTAACGAATTGCTCATGAGGAGCCGAATCTGCCAAGCCTTGGTCAATCATATTGCTCACCTTTCCAAGTAACGGATCAAGCTGCTCAATGGGAATGGATGAGATAAAAGGATCCACGCCCACTTGCTGCAGTCCTTGCCCATGAAAAACAGCAAGCCAACTCGGCGTACCGAATAGACCGTATTTAAAACTTTCTGAATATCCACGCCGCTTGAATAAGTCCATTTTTTGAGAAAGGCTTTCTGGTATCTGCATGGAACGACAATGACGCCACAATTCCGAGTCTGTGCGCTCATTCAAGTGATAATGGAGAATGAGAAAGTCACGAATTCTTTCATATTCATTGTCGATAAGACGATTGTACTCGTCAGATAGAATGGAGTAATTTTTATTTTCTCGTGCAGGAAAAAGGCGTAATAGACAAACGATGGCGATGTGAATCAAATATATACTTGTGGATTCCAATGGCTCTAAAAACCCGCTCGACAAACCAATAGCGACGCAATTTTTCTTCCAGGTTCGTGTGTAGCGCCCCGCTTTGAACTTAATAAACCGGGGCTCCGTTAATGCGGGTCCATGTATATTTTTTAACAGCGAGTCGTGAGCCTGGTCGTCGCTGATAACGCTGCTACAGTAAACATAACCATTCCCTGCTCGATGTTGTAGCGGGATACGCCATTGCCATCCACCTTCTTTCGCGGTTGACATTGTGTATGGCGGTATATCCTGTTGCTGACTGGACTGAACTGCGATTGCTCTATCACATAACAGCCAATTCGACCAGTCTTCAAACTCTGACTCAAGATTCTTGTGTAGCAACAACGAACGAAATCCCGAGCAGTCAACAAAGAAATCACCAGTAAATACCTGCCCATCCTTGAGTGTGACAGAAGTGATGTTGCCCGTATCAGGATCATTCTTAACGGTTTCAACAACTCCATTAATGCGCACAACACCCGCACTTTCACTTATCTCTCTTAAATACCGTGCATACAAGGTAGCGTCAAAATGGTATGCGTAGGAGAAGGTACTGCCAATATCTTCTGCATTGGAGGAAGGGAATTTAAATTGATTTTTTTCACATAATTGAACAGCGAAAGAATACGCTGAGAGATCAGGAACAGACCTTTTCGTACTTATTTGAGCCCAGTATTGATAGAACTCTGAGGTATTTCCTGGACCACCATATAAGCCAAAGGGGTGAATGTAACTACTGCCTGCCTTACCCCAATCCACAAATTTAATGCCAAGTTTGAACGTAGCGTTCGTGCGCCTCATCATTTCAGGCTCACTGATACCCAGCTGATCATTGAAACTTTTTATTGAAGGTAAGGTGGCCTCACCAACACCAACACTGCCAATCTCTTCAGATTCAATCAACACAATCTGAAAGCGTGACCGATCTTTGTAAAGCGACGAGATAGCAGCGGCAACCATCCAACCAGCCGTCCCACCCCCCACAATAATTATTTTATAAGGCTGCTGCATCATCAGCTCCAGAAAAGACGGAACTGCCGCCGAAGAGCGGCAGCTCCATCAAAAGCCGACCTAGAATTGCATACGGAGGCTCAGGGTATATCGAGTATCACTTTGGTTGATAGAGTACTTCAATCTCTTACCACCATCTGCGCTATTCTCCATTTGCTGTGTCAATAATGCTTTTTCGTCCGTCAGGTTACTTCCCGACAAGCTCAGCTCAACCGTATCATTGATGCGATAACGAATTGACGCATCGAGTTGTCCGTAGTCATCCTGCCAAACGGGGGTTCCGATACAACAGTCCTGAACAGTCACAAGGTACTCAGCACGCCAATTGTAGGATAGCCGCGCAGACACCTTGTTTCGCTCATAGAACATGCTGACGTTGTATGCATCTTTGGATAGACCTTCCAGTTGATCCACCTGAACACGATCCGATGCACCACTGGATCCGCTGGATCCATTTTGTGACGAACTATTTACACCAGTGTTCTGAATGCCTTTGTTCTCAATGTAGGTATAGTTAGCTTGAACGCCAAGTCCACTCAACGCACCCGGTAAGTATTCAAACAAATGGGTCCCCTGAACTTCAAAACCCTGAACTTTGGCGCCGTCACCATTAATGGGTCCGTTAATCACGACATCTTGCGTAACTCCGTTATTGGTCATTTCACGGATATAAGTGCCGGTCTGAATGTAATCATCAAAGGACTTCGTGAATAGCGCTAATGAGGCACTGTTGGGGCCGGAATAATACTCAAAGCTTATATCCATTTGATCTGCGATGGTCGGCTTCAGGAATGGATTGGACGCGTCCGCGCTATAACTCACGTTGGCACCGACAATCTCTCCATTACTGTCTTTGATCCACAATGATCCCGTTTCATCATCAACGCTGGGCAGGTCGGCACCCACATTAATATAATTACGCAGACTGCCTATATCCGGTCTGGACATCGCCCTTGAAACCGCTATACGCGTTACAAAATTGTCTGTTACGTCATACTTGACGTTCAAACTCGGTAGTAAATTATGATGCGTTTCCGAGGATGTTCCCAGATTTCCTCCATTGTTCATAAACGCAATATCGTCGCTATCCAGATAACAGGTAACCGTATTCGGTACTGGAGGGCGAGTCTCAGGTGCATCCGGATCTGATGGTTGCGTTTCTTCACAAGGGCGACTTGCCAAATCGTATTCGGGGAACTGCTCTCCACCGACACTGGTTATATCCGTCTTCACATAGCGAGCACCAATATTACCGCTGACAGGTCGGCCAAATAATTGTAGATCCTCTCCACCAAAATCAATTTGCACATAGAATGCTTCAGACACCTCTGTCACATTTAATGACTCGTTGGGGCGGAAACAGGTACCTTCAACCTCATCTATACGCGTTCCCGTATTGGAGCATATCGGAATAAAGCCATTTACTGGCTGGCCCGTAGCCGCAGCACTATTGGTGTACTTCCAGTCCCGCATGGTGTCTGTATTCGGGAATACAAATAACTCACTGCCATCGGCAATGCTCACGCTGCCGTAATTCGATCTCCATTTGTCGACCATCCAGGCATCGGTATAGCCGTTAAAGGTATATTCTTCACCATCGAATTCTCCTGTGTGAGCAGGGCTATCAATATTGAACCAGGCTGCATTATTGTTCCAGGAGGTAGACATGGCATGCCAACCACTTGCCTGATTGACTTGTTGATCGCGATCAGCGTATCTCACCCCCGCTTTTATGTGCTCAACAAAGCCCGAATCGACATCAAAAATAAAGTCCGCTCTTGTAGCAAATTCCTCACCGTGGTTATCGCCAAGAAACTCCAGAACATGACTTGGATAATAACCGTTGGGATTGGCGTAGATACCTTGCCCTGCATCTAACAGATTGATGTTGGTAGGACTGTGCAAAGTGACTCTGTTAAGATCATTGCGCAAATCAATCTCAGCGTTTGCCCAGCTTTTTAACCCGGTATTGAGGCGATACTCATCCAGATTGGAGTTGATGTACTGCACATCGAAATTAGCATGGAGTCTGTCGGTGACATTCCATTTAAAGTTAAAACCGACATCCTCTGTAACACTTTTTGAGTCACTCACGTCTGCGCCAGTCTCAAAGTTCGCACCAATGTATGGAGTGAGGACTGCTCCCTCGCCACAGGCTGCCCAATCATCAAGGCTAGCACAGGTTTCAACCAGCGGTTCACCATTAGCATTCGCTGCAACCAGAGCGGAAGCAGCGTTGTTGGCGCCCCACCAACCGTGGTCCTGCACGATGGTGCCGTGCGCAAATAAACCGTCTTCAGAGAACTCAAAGGGCTCCGTGCCCTCGGCAGGCCGCACAATGGCACCCGAGCCTGTCCCGCCTTCTGTGATCTCCAGAAAAAGGCTGTCACCACCCCCCAAGCCTGCCCAACTGGTGCCAATGCTTCGACTTTCTGCGGTATTTTCATATTGCGAGCGATTGTACTGAAGAGTCGCAAGGAAACGACCTTCGTTGTCTTGCCACTGGAGCGCTAGCGCCGCACCTGTACGTTGCCGACTATATTCACCATCAGAAAAGGATACACCCTGAGGTATAAAATACAGGGAATCTTCTGCATACACGTCTCTGAAACGGTTGACGCGGGCCATCCTGGAACTCTGGGAGGTTGCATCCACATCCGAATAGGCGAAATTAGCCATGACTCCGAATTCACCAACAGCCGTATCGAAGCGAGTTGTATGAATACCTGAGATTTCCGGTGTGCTGGATTTTGACAGATCGCTGTAATTCCCAGCGACGGTAAGGACGCTCATTCTCTCATCGTGGTCAAACGGTAAACGCGTTTTCAGATTGACCACACCGGAGATACCACCTTCAATCAACTCAGCGGTTTGGTTTTTATAAATATCAACACCACCCATCAACTCAGGGGAAACATCTCCCCAACTCAAACCACGACTGGATGTTGCGCTAAAGCTATCTCTGCCATTAAATTCACTTCGTACAAACGGAAGCCCCCGGATAAGGACTCCCGACGGCTCAACGGAAAATGCACCGGTGTCTGTGCGCGTGGCAAAACGCTCAACCATCACCCCTGGAACACGCATCAGCGCTTCAGCAACTGACTTATCCGGAAAATCACCCAATTCGTCCGCCGTAATTGAATCAATTACGGTGCCTGCATTTCTCTTTAGCTCTTGCGCCGACTCGATGTTTCTGCGGATACCCGAAACAACAACTTCTTCGATATCTTTATCTGCCTTTACACCTGAGGCTTTGGATGATTCTGCTGCGTACGCCGCAGATCCAATTGCCATAATGCTTACTGCCAGTAATGTTTTTTTAAACTGACCATAGTTATAACTATTATTATTTGTCATTGATGCATACCAC
>CAMPIG010000160.1 GCA_946886255.1 uncultured Cellvibrio sp.
CAGGGTTGTCTCGCATGCCGGTATATCGGCAGGATTGATCAGGGCGTCCAGCGTATTGGCTGGTGTGATGCTGGCGCGCACCGCTGAAGCGCAATCCGGCACTCCCACCAAACACTGCCTGGTGTTCAACGGCGGCGGTTGCCATCCGGATAAATGGTTCCCGTCCGGCGGCACTTTGCCCGCCCAATCTGCACCGCTGCAAACGCATTACAGCCGCATCGCCATGTTGCGCAACGCATCATTGAGCGGCGCTGGCCACGGTGTAATGTTCCACCGCTTCAACAACGGCAGTTGGGGCGAGGACAGTTTTGATGTAAATCTGGGTCGTACCATTGGTGCAAACTATCCCGTGAAATACCTGAACGTGGGTACAACGGCTGAATCCGCACTGAGTCGCGAGGGCTCCACCGGTAAACCCATCATCACCAGCCCACAAGCCGCATTGGATGTCCTCTTTGCCGGTGGTAGTGGCGGTGGTGGTGGCGGCTCAACAGCACCACGCCAGTCGGTGGTGGACCTGCACTATGCGGCGGTCAACAGTTTGCGCACCAAGCTCGGCCAGCACGAAAAGGAAAAGCTGGACAGCCACTTCACCGCGATTCGTGAAATTGAAGAGGCTATTGATACCAGCGGTGAAAATCCCGGCGGCTCTTGCCCACAACCGGGCAATACCTCCGTTACCGGCTTTGATGCGACAGCCAAATTGCACGCGGACATTGTTACCCTCGCGCTAAGTTGTAATTTGTCGGCCTCTGTGTCCATCGCGTTTGGTACCGACGCGCACAATCACTTCCTCGATGTACTGGGTCGCGAGTCGCACCAATCGCATCACAACCAGGGCAACATGCCTGCCGCGTACACCGAAGACATTGTTTACGTGCAGGGTTTGACCAAGTACCTGCTGGATAAAATGGGTGAAAGAGGCTTGTTCAGCTCAACAATTATCACCCAGGTTTCCGACATGGGCGACGCCGACTCCCACGGCAACAGCAATGTGCCGATGTTGGTTGCGGGCGCTGGCATCAGCGGTGGTCGTGTGCTTGATATCGGCGGCAAAACCCAGTCGGAGTTATATCAAACGCTCGGCCTGAAGCTGCGTGCAGACCAAAGCCCGAATGGCGGCTCCTTCCGGAACTGGGCAAGCTCAACCATCTCCGGACTGTAAGAAAACCGTGGTTGTGTCGTAAGGGATAACGAACAACCGCTGTTACAGATACACCAAAACAAAGCGGGGCGTTTATTGTTAACCAGCAATAAACGCCCCGCTTTTTTATGCTCGCTACCTTGCCCTCACGCAGCAATGCCTCTCCAGTAAAATTTATTTTCTATTATTTTCAATGCGTTAAGATGCACCTGCTCAATAAGGCAGAACAGCTTGTCACATTTCTTGTGGCTGATTCGTCATGGCTGATGAAACCAAAGCAATTTGAGAGGGCGGAGTGCCGAATGGAAAAAAATGACTGGTTAACGAAGAGTTTCGAAGAAACCCGGCACCACTTGCAGGCCGTGGCCTATCGCATGTTGGGCTCCAACAACGAGGCGGAGGATGCAGTTCAGGAGGCCTGGATTCGGCTTAATCGATCCGAGTCAGAAAAAATCGACAACCTGGGCGGCTGGCTCACCACGGTCGTTGCTCGCGTATGCCTCGACATGCTCCGCGCGCGCAAATCGGCCAAAACTGAATCCCTGGATGAAATGGTTTATGACGTGGCGGATGACGGCAGTAACGATCCGGAAACCGATTTTCTGGTAGCCGATTCGGTCGGACCCGCCCTGCTGTTAGTGCTCGATACCCTGACGCCCACCGAACGCATCGCGTTTGTGTTGCACGATTTATTCGACTTATCGTTTGAGGACATCGCGCCCATTATTGATCGCACCGAAGCAGCTGCGCGCCAACTCGCCAGTCGTGCCCGGCGGCGAGTCAGGGGCGGCACAACACCGCAAGAAGACAGCCAACGTCAGCATGCGGTGGTGGCTGCTTTTTTGGCGGCATCCAGGGAGGGAAATTTTGAAGCGCTTATCAAATTGCTTCACCCGGATATTATTCTCCGCGCCGATGAAACCGCGATCAAAATCAGCACCGCGAATAAAGCGAAAGGCGCACCGGCATTCGAACCCAAAATCACCGGCGCGAAACATGTGGCCGATACCTTCAAAGGTCGCGCAGCGGGTGCACAGCTTACGCTCATTAACGGCGTTGCGGGCGCAACCTGGGGCATGAACGGAAAAACGGTGGTTGCCTTCTGCTTCGCCGTAACCGATGGAAAAATTACCGCCATTGATGTCGTGATGGACAGAAAAACACTGGACACCTTCGATATCAAAACCCTCGATATCAACACCATCCACAACAACACTTCAAACAAACATGGAGCTTAATCATGAATATTTTTTTATGGGTTCTTCAAGTCCTGCTTGCCTTGCACACGATCATGGGCGCGGTGTGGAAATTCTCCCACTCCGCCGAACAAACCATGCCCTCGCTGAAAGCCATTCCCACCGGTGTATGGCAAACATTGGGTGGACTGGAATTGGTGGTTGCCCTGTGTTTGATAGTCCCGGCTTTTTATAAACCGCTGGCTGTACTGGTGCCTGTTGCTGCGATCTGCATTGCGATAGAAATGCTGTTGTTTTGCGTATTACATATTGCTTCAGGCGATAAAACCTACAGTTCAATAATCTATTGGCTCGTTGTGGCGGCTATCTGTGCTTTTATCGCTTATGGCAGGTTCGTGTTGCGCCCGCTTTAACAGGCACTGTGATTACGCCTGCTTTCCCCGGCAGGCGAGCGTGCTGCGCGTGAAAACACACAGCACGCTTACCAACGCAATGCCTTCAAGCTCTAATACCAGCGGAATACACAGCACCAATAACGCAAAGGCTGGCAGTACAGATTTACCGATGCCATCAAGCACAAAACGATCTCGCACAAACCATAATCCCATAAAATAAAATGCCACCGGAATCGCTACCGCATAATCACCCACTAGCAAACTGACGGCTGCATGGCCGGTAATAATATCAATCAAAACAGCGAAGCCTGCGCCAACGGCAGCGCCAGCAATATAAATCACCAGATGACCATAGCCCCAGGTAAGCGCCATCAGTAAATCCTGTGCTTTAAGATGCTCTTCACGCGAAAAATATAACCACCACAAGGCAAACACGATCACCAATGCGGAGATCGCCGTGTGTATCAAGGCAATATCAAAATGCTCCACAGCTGTATTCAATGCAATGGAACCAGCCAGCAAGGTTTCGCCCAGCACAATAATATTTAATAAGCCGTAACGTTCAATAATGTGGTGACGATGCCACGGCGTTTGCGCCTTTTGCTCCGCAAAAAATGGCACCAATAATTCCAGAGCGGCCCCCACTGCAAAGCCTGCGTAAAACATCATCGGCGGTAAAGGTTGCAACAACAGCAACACAACCCAGTACACCTGCACAAGCGCAATACCCACCGCATACCACAGCGCCGTTTGCTTGCGCGTTACATCATGTTTATAGGCTCTGAGCCAAAAACCGATCATCCCGATACGCATGATAACGAAGCCAGCGACAACTAACGTCAGATCAGTGGATTCAAAAAAGTGGCTCACGCCCGCCGCGAGCGTCAGTGCACCCGCGATAATCACCAGCGTGAGGATACGAAACAATGAATCGTCATTGTCGTAAGCCGAGGCAAACCAGGTGTAATTCATCCACGCCCACCAGATCGCAAAAAAAATCGCCACATATTTAATAATTCCATCCACGAAATGCGCTTCCGCCACACTGTGGTGTAAACCCACTGCGGCGGCCGCAATAGCGATAACAAACACCAGATCAAAGAATAATTCCAGCGGCGTGGCCGCGCGATGCGTTTCCTTGGTATCGCGTGGTGGCATTGGGCGGAGGTGTGATGAATTTACCTTGTGCATATTTTTATTCTTTGTTGAGTAATCGTTTGTCTTGGGTTTTTGTGTCGAAATCGGTCGCATCATGGCGTTCATGAAGTTGCTCATATGGTTCACCCCAGGTACGGTTGACCATGCGCCCTCGCTGCACCGCCGGCCGCTGTGCGATTTCATCGGCCCAGCGCAAAACATGTTGATAGGTGTGGGCTTCAAGAAATTCTGCGGCGTTATATACCTTGTTGTTCACCAACTCGCCATACCATGGCCAGATCGCGATGTCGGCAATGGTGTATTCATCACCCGCGACATAACGATGAAGAGCCAGCTGACGATCCAGTACATCCAGTTGGCGCTTGACCTCCATCGTGTAGCGATTGATAGGGTACTCATATTTTTCCGGCGCGTAGGTGTAAAAATGACCGAAGCCGCCACCCAGCAAGGGTCCTGTGCCAATCTGCCAAAATAACCACGACAGACATTCCGTGCGCGGGCCAATCGTCAGCGGAATCAGCGCCCGAAATTTGTCAGCCAGGTAAAGTAGTATCGAACCTGACTCAAAAACCCGCAGGCTCGGCGTCACGCTTTGATCCACCATTGCCGGAATTTTTGAATTAGGGTTAATGTTTACAAAACCACTGCTGAATTGATCGCCATCAGAAATTTGTATCAGGTGTGCATCATATTCTGCACCGGTATGACCGAGCGCAAGAAGTTCTTCCAACATAATGGCAGCCTTCATTCCGTTTGGCGTCGCCAATGAATAAAGCTGCAACGGATGCCTGCCAACCGGCAAGGCTTTTTCATGGGTAGGGCCCGCGACCGGGCGATTGATATTGGCGAATGCACCGCCGCTTTCTTCTTTCCATTGCCAAACTTTGGGCGGGATATAGGATTGATGCGTCATAAAATATTCTCCTTTGTCGATCTGGTGGGCAAACACTATAAAGCAAAGCCAATTGCGTGTGATGCGGAACGGTACCGGGGCAAACATATTTGCATCGGCATGTATATAAATTAACCGCTCAATAACGAACTAATCTGACGAACCCTGGCAGCGATCTGGCACATAGCTTAGTCTTGAGCTTTAATAAGGCCAATCATCAGGTAAATTTACTAACGCCCCATTGGACAGAGGATTACAGTGTGAAGAATTATTTTTTAAAAACAATGATGTTGTTGGGCATGTGCAGCCTCTTGAGCTGTACAGCGGAACAGGACGTTGCAGAAAAAAACGAAGAGGATGTTAAGGGTTCGGCCGTTAGGACCATAGAAAAGTACGAGGCCTACACCAAAAGATTTAAAGAGGCTACGGAAATTACGCAAAACCATGCAACGGGTCATATCGGTGATTTTTTCTTCACGCACTGGAAAGACGGTGGCTCTGCATCGTTAACCTTGAATACCGATGGGACCTTCAGCGTCAACTGGGAGGGCGGTGGCTATAACTACGTAGGCGGCCCGGGCTGGCATTTCGGTGATAAAGACAGAGTTATTGGCTATCGCTTCAACGAAGACAGCGGCGCAAGCTATATCACGTTATACGGGTGGGGCTACGACAAAAATATGTCTGCCGCTGATCCGGCGCATTTGGTGGAGTACTACATCTTGCAACGGTGGACCTACGACCCGAGCAAAGATGGCACCTATGGAAAAACTTTTGTCAGTGACGGTGTGGAATATTCCACCTATCGCTCAATACGGGAACAGAAACCGTCGATAAACGGCCCGTCCACTTTCTATCAATACTGGAGCAAACCCACCGAGCAACGGCCGCTTGGAGAGGATCATAAGATTGTCTTTGCTGATCACGTTAAGGCGTGGGCCGATACCGGTTGGATTATTCCTGACATGAATAACTTCAACGCGAGTGATGACCCGACGTATCAGGTCATGGCTGTTGAAGTTTTCAACCCCGCGAACGACGGCACTGCATCCGGGCAAGTTTGGGATGCAGCGGCTCACCAATAACCGATGAAATTGATTGTAAGATAGTTGAGACAGCGACGCACAACGTTGTGCGTCGCTGCCATTGTGCAACGCGTTGCCCACTGAGCGTCACAAATCTTTAATACATAAGATTCATCATGCGCGGATGAATAAAATTCCTTCACAAATAAAATTTATTACGCGTAGCGCGATGACTGCTGTTGTCTGTTTGACGCTGACCTCGGCGCTGGCCCAAGATGTACCAGCACTTGTCCGACGTTGATCCGCTGTCTCAGTGAAATCGATCAATGGTCGCGTGCGCATCCTGAACATCTATCGAGCTGGGCACTCCTCGCTCGCGGGGCGCACGATGTTCGGCTGGTATCCTGATGATCAACCCGATGGCGTGATGCAGATCGTTCAGGACCCATTGGTCGATGGTGAAAAGATCAAGCGCTGTGTCACTGAAGGCATCATCGTGCGAACGCGTATGGATGCCGACACACAAGAAGCGCGACGCAAGGATTTTTTCACAGCGATGGCGCAATGCAATCCGCTGCGCGTTACAGCCGGTTGTCGGTTGCAGCCTTAATATTTTGAGAGCGGTATCGCACATATCAATCGATAATTATTATTGTAAATCTGCTCTGTTTTTAAGCAGCCACTCCGTTTTTCCAGCCTGAATTATGTGTTTCTTTCGTGCCCGGCGGAAAGAAAACCCTGCGCAGCCAGCTGGTGAAGTATTCGGAAATTGAATCCCTTATCTCTGTGATATATTTCGAACCGACACGCCAACCCGCTCATGCTCTCATGAAGTATAAGCCGCAACCTCCGTTGTACCTGGCTCTATCCACTGTTGTTTTGTCGAGGCCCAACATGCCAACCCCGTTAACCGCCATCGACCCTCGTTACCTGAAAAGACTATCGGCGGTGCTGGGGCTGTATGCCCTTATCGCGGGTGCAATCTCCCTCAGCGGTTGGGCATTTGATATTCCGCGCCTGACCGATTGGCTTAACGATGGTGTCTCAATCCAACCGAATACCGCCGTGTTGATTGCGCTGGCGGGTGCAGCGGTTGTGCTGTTGCAATACGGGTATCGCAGGTTCACCTTGGCGCTCGGCGGACTCGTTGCCATCTTTGGAGCGCTCAACCTGCTGCAATACATTACAGGTGCGGATCTGGGCTTCAATCATCAACTGCTCTTCGGTCGCGAATGGGGCCGAGGGGCTACCGTAGCACCGGGCCGTTTTGGCCCGCCGGCGTCAATTTCATTTGTTTTCATCGGTATGTCGCTGATGCTGCTCGGTATGCGGGACGAGACTTCGCGCCGCTACGTTCCCGGTCTGGCCCTTGTCGTCGCACTGTTGATGATGTTTTCGCTCCTGGGTTACCTGTTCGGCGCACGCAATTTTTATGCGATACCCTGGCTTTCGGCGATTGCCTTGCCGAGCGCAACCATGCTGTTGGCGCTGGCCATGAGTGTGATCATCAGCGTGCCTGAGCAGCACCCCATGCTCTTGTTATGCGAACGTTCCAGTGCCGGCACCATGGCGCGGACCGTTTTGCCGATGCTGGTTATCATGATTCCGCTGGTGATCTGGCTGCGTGGTAAGGGATATGAATTAGAACTGTTTGATATTGGAACCGGCCGCGCCTTGAGCGCCGCGCTACTCGTGCTTGGCGTGGTGGGTTTGATGTGGATCGCCCTGTTGGCACTGCGTCGCCGCGAGCAACGCGAGCGCGATGCGGATCGCCGCAAGGACGAATTCCTCGCGACCCTGGCGCACGAACTGCGCAATCCCCTCGCCCCCATCAGCAATGCCACATCAATACTGAAACTTGCCCATGACGACCGTAATGCCTTCGAGCGGGCAACGGGCACCATTGAGCGGCAACTGACGCATCTGGTGCGGCTTGTTGATGATCTGCTCGACATGAGCCGCATCAGCCGTGGCAAGCTGGACCTGCGCCGCGAACACATCGAGCTGGCATCAGTGATCCACCAGGCTGTCGAAACCTGCCGCCCGATGGCTGAATCTGCCAGTCAGGAAATCACCGTGACATTACCGGCGCAGCCGATTCACCTGGATGCCGACCCGGTGCGCTTGTCACAAGTCGTGAGCAATTTGTTAAACAACGCTTCCAAGTTTGCCGGGCAACACGGCCGAATAAGCCTGACCGTCAACCAGCGCGACGACGAGGTAACGATTGCAGTGAAAGACAACGGCATCGGGATTCCGCCCGCCATGCTCAACGCGATCTTCGAGATGTTTTTGCAGGTCGATCAATCGCTGGAGAGGTCGCAGAGCGGATTGGGTATCGGTCTTACACTGGCCCGGCGGTTGGTCGAACTTCACAACGGCAGCATCGAAGCCCTGAGCGAGGGATTAGGTAAGGGAAGTGAGTTTGTGGTCCGCTTGCCAGTCACCATCGATCAGACACCGCCACCGGAAGCAGTGGTAGGCGTAAATGGGTCGAACGCCAAGGGCCGCATCCTTATCGTCGATGACAACCTGGACAGCGCTAAGAGTTTGGCCGAAGTGCTGAAGATGACCGGCAATGACACCTTTGTTGCGCATGATGGTGAGGAAGCCGTTGATGCGGCGGAAAGGCAACGTCCTGACGTGATCCTGCTGGATATCGGTTTGCCACGTTTAAACGGCTTTGATGCCTGCCGGCGCATTCGCGCAAATCCTTGGGCAGAAAAGATTCTGATCATCGCGCTGACCGGATGGGGCCAGGAGGAAGACCGCCGCAAATCCGCTGAGGCAGGATTCGACGGCCACCTGGTGAAACCCGTTGATCTGACTGAGCTGACGAAGTTGTTGGCGAGCCTGCCCCTGCGGAGTAATTGAGGCGGAACAATTGAGGCGGAACAATGGAGATGAAAAGGATGGTCCCATTGAACCGCAGGCAGAAACATATCCCTAGTGCGCTCGCGGCAACCGCGCGATCACTTTGATTTCCACATCAAAACCGGCTAACCAATTGACGCCAACGGCGGTCCAGTTCGGATAAGGTGCTTCACCGAGATTTTTTTCCCGCACTGCCATAAAGGTTTCAAATTGCGTTTGAGGATCCGTATGGAAGCTGGTGACATCCACCACATCCTGAAACGTGCAGCCTGCGGCTTGTAAAACATTGGCAAGATTATCGAAAGCCAATTGCACCTGACGTTCGTAATCCGGCTCCGGTGTCCCATCCACCCGGCTTCCAACCTGACCGGAAACAAAAAGCAGATCACCGGATTGTATAGCGGCGGAATATTTATGCTGTTCATAGAGCGCATGGCGCTCAGCAGGGAAAATTGCCTGGCGTTGATTCATAACTGAATTCCTCTGAAGTGAGACTGGCTTACCAGTCGTATGGATACGCAATAGTTGAGATGTTGAGCCGGCCGGACTAACATACGCGGCGTATGTAAAAATAGTAAACACATACGAACCGTATGTAAATCAAAAAATTGCACTTTGTTGAGAACTTTTTATGAAACGGTCCGAGAAGGTTGAGGAGACTCGCCGCAAGCTCATCCAGGCTGCACGTAAAGCCTTTGCGGAAAAGGGCTATACCGCCGCGTCGATGGATGACATCACCGCCTCGGTGGGGCTGACGCGGGGAGCGCTCTATCACACCTTTGGGGATAAAAAAGGATTGCTGATGGCGGTGGTTGATCAGATTGATACGGAGATGGCT
>CAMPIG010000161.1 GCA_946886255.1 uncultured Cellvibrio sp.
ATGTATCCTTGTTATGTGCGCTACATCAATAACGATTGTCTGTTTTACAAGCTAAACCCGCTTTTCTGGAGATAAATCTCTCTCATTAATGCTGAAAAACGAGCTCTGGCCCTGGGGTTAGGGCTGTTGACTTTCCAGTAACTGAAAGGTTTACTCTCAGGAGTGAGTTACTTGCGGAGCAGATGTTATGAATATTGGACAAGCAGCGGCGCGTAGCGACCTGAGCGCCAAAACTATTGGTTACTATGAGGACATCGGGCTGGTTGTGCCTCGCCGACAGTCCGGTAATGACTATCGCGACTATACCGATACCGACATTGAGCAATTGAGCTTCTTGCAACGGGCCCGAGCGGTAGGTTTTGGGCTGGATGAGTGTCGGGAGCTGTTGGAATTATTTCGCAATCCCCAACGCCAGGCGGCTGACGTCAAGCAACTGGTCGTTGATAAGCTGCGGCAGCTCGATGAGCAGCTAAAAGCACTGCAAAGTATGCGTACGACCCTAGCGGGGATGGCAGAAAAATGCGCAGGAGATGAAGCGCCGCACTGTGCGATTATTGAGAACCTTGCCGGTCACGAGGGACAGGGAAGTCCTGTGATGCCATTCACGTTGATAGAGCCCCGTGATTAACGTTATTTATCAGTGGCCTTATCCTTGAAAGTATTCCGTTTTCCTGATGATTTTGGCGATATAAGACTGATTTTTTTGCATTGACGCAAAGATCCTCAGGCAGATACAGTGCGCTGTCCAATACTAAAAACTAGAATAATTCTCAGGGATTTGTATGAGCTTTCTTCGTGAGCACAAGTATGTTATCGCTATTTTTTTGCTGGGCGGTCTGATACGTCTGATTGGGCTGGATGTTTTGCCGGCGGGGCTCAATCAAGATGAGGCTTCGGCTGGCTACGACGCCTACGCCATATTAACCCACGGCATGGATCGTAATGGTTATCCCTATCCGGTGCACTTGATTGCCTGGGGTAGCGGGCAAAACGCATTGTATTCCTATCTCGCAATTCCATTTATAGCGTTGTTTGATTTATCGGTTTTTTCATTTCGTTTGCCGGCAGCTTTATTCGGCTCCTTTTCCATTTTGATTATGTACTGGATGTTTTTGCAATTCAGCTCCCGCACGGGCGCGCTGGTTGCGGCATTTTTAGTGGCGGTTAGCCCCTGGCACGTGATGATGAGCCGGTGGGGACTTGAAGCGAATATATTCCCGACCATCATCTTGTTGGCGGTTGCCTGTCTTTGTTATTGCCCGCGCAAATATTCTGCTGTGTATGCATTTGCGGTGCTGATGGGATTGTCATTGTATGCCTATGGGACAGCCTATCTGTTTGTTCCTTTCATGATGGCTGGGATGGGTGTCTACCTGCTGATTTATAGGCCGATACCGGTGGTTCATACGTTATCGGCGTATGTGATTGGTGGGATTGTTGCTATTCCTATCCTGCTTTTTATTCTAGTAAATCTTTACGAATGGGAGCCTATGGTCTCGTCGGTGGGTTCAATTCCCCGCTATACGGGCACCAATCGTTTTACCGAAGTTACTGTGCTGTCCAGCGGCGAAAAGTTTAGCCAGCTGGTAAACAATCTTGAGCATGCGGGGAGAATATTAGTTTCCGATTTTCATGACGGAAGCTTTTATAACAGTATTGAGGGGTATGGTTATCTGTATCATTGCAGTTTGCCGTTCATTGTCATCGGATTAGGGATTGTTGTAGCAGCATGGTTCAAGCAGCGAAATTCATTACCACACTTTGCCATTTTGCTGTGGTTTATGGGTGCTGTTGCTGTTTGTGCATCGTTGTCGGTTAATTTTAATCGAATGAATATTATTTTTTATTCATTGATAATATTTGCTGCTATTGGAATTGAGGCGATCTTGCAGCAAGCCAGGTCGAAGTTACCGGGCCTGATTGTACTGGCTTTGTTTGTTGTAAACGCCGGGTTTTTCATCCATTACTATGTGGGTGAATATAAAGACCGCATAGGCGAATCTTTCTTTGAATCCTTTGAGGACGCCATCAAGACGGTTGATAGCGTAGCACCAAAAGAGGAACAGGTTTACGTAACGCACAATATCAATATGGGTTACATCGCGGTGTTGTTCCACACCCGTTACGACGTGCGAGAATATATTAAAACTCGTCAGATTCCCCATATGAACACGATGTTTCAGTCAGTTTCTTCGTTTGGCCAATATACCTTTGGCGATCCTCGTGCGGCAGCAAATATCGGTCATAGCTTTGTGGTGAATAACAATGAGCTGCATGCATTTCATCCTTCCCGGTTTATTGTCCGGCAGTTCCGGTACTACAGTGCGGTATTTTCACGGCGTCGATATCAAGAGCAGGGTGGGGAAGTCATCTTGCGAGATTAGTCTTAGGGCGAAGAGCCTGCTATGCCTGTCACAATGGATGGGCAATGCGAGCGATATAGATCGCCTATGTAACTTTGGCTTTTGAGTCATACCCGCAAGTCATGTAGAATGCGCGCCTACTTTTAACCTGACCGAGCCTGCACCTGTCGGTAAAACCCATTAAGCCTGCTATGGAAATTAATCCTTTACTGAATACCCTGAAAGACCTCGCTGAGCGCACCCGTGTGCTTAGGGGGTATCTTTGACTACGATCACAAAAAAGAACGTTTGACCGAAGTTGAAATGGAGCTGGGAGAGTCCGCTGTATGGGACAACCCCGAACGAGCCCAGGCCTTGGGGCGCGAACGATCCTCCCTCGAAATCGTGGTAAAAACCATCGAAGCTCTGGAATCCGGTATCAGCGATTGCCGCGAACTGCTTGATATGGCCGTTGAGGAAAACGACGAGTCGAGTGTCAACGATGTCGCCGCCGAACTTGAGCGGCTGGATGAGCAACTGCAAGAGCTGGAATTCCGCCGTATGTTCTCCGGCGAGATGGACCCCAATAACGCCTTCCTTGATATTCAGTCTGGTTCCGGTGGAACTGAAGCCCAGGACTGGGCGGAGATGGTTCTGCGCATGTACCTGCGCTGGGGCGAGGCCAAAGGGTTCAAAACTACACTGGAAGAAGTTTCTGAAGGTGAAGTCGCCGGCATAAAAAGCGCCACGATTCGCTTCGAAGGCGAGTATGCCTTTGGGTGGTTGCGTACCGAAACCGGCGTGCATCGCCTGGTGCGCAAGTCGCCGTTTGATTCCGGCAACCGCCGCCACACATCCTTTTGTTCCGTATTCGTTTCGCCGGAAATTGATGACAACATCGACATTGAAATTAATCCCGCCGATTTGCGGATCGATACCTACCGCGCGAGCGGCGCCGGTGGTCAGCACGTTAACAAGACCGACTCGGCCATCCGTATCACCCACATACCCACTGGCATTGTTGTGCAATGTCAAAGTGAGCGCTCCCAGCACCAGAACCGTGATCAGGCATTCAAGATGCTACGGGCGCGGATGTACGAGCAGGAAATGCTCAAACGCAATGCAGACAAGCAGGCAATGGAAGACAGCAAGGCCGATATCGGCTGGGGCAGCCAGATTCGCTCTTATGTACTGGACGATTCGCGTATTAAAGACTTGCGTACCAGCGTACAGACGAGTAACTGCCAATCGGTACTGGATGGCGCACTGGATCAGTTTATTGTCGCCAGCCTGAAGGCCGGATTGTAATTACCCGATTCCTCAAGACTTAACCCTGACTATTTAACCACTGAAACCCTAACCATTATGAGCAACGACACTACTCAGCCACAGGGCCAGGCCCACGACGAAAACAAATTGATTGCCGAGCGCCGCAGCAAACTGGATGCGATTCGCGAGAAGGGCAACGCTTTTCCTAATGATTTTCGTCGTGAACATAAAAGCATAGAGCTTCAGCAATCCCATGGCGAAAAAACCAAGGAAGAACTGGAATCTTTGGGTGAGGTTGTCAGCGTTGCAGGTCGTATCATGGCCAAGCGTGGCCCATTCATGGTATTGCAGGATGGTGATGGCACAATTCAGTTATATGCCGACAAACAGGCGCAGGAACACATCAAGGAAACCTGGGGATTGTGGGATATTGGCGATATCGTTGGTGCCAAAGGTGCGTTGCATAAGTCGGGTAAGGGCGATCTTTATGTCAATCTCGAAGAATACCAATTACTGACCAAATCCCTGCGTCCACTGCCGGATAAATATCACGGTCTGAGTGATCAGGAAATTCGTTATCGTCAGCGCTATGTGGATTTAATCGTGAACCCTGAAGTGCGCGATACCTTCCGTCTGCGCTCCAAGTGTATCGATTTTATTCGTCGCTACATGAACAGCCGTGACTTTATGGAAGTGGAAACACCCATGCTGCACGTGATTCCCGGCGGCGCCTCGGCGCGCCCCTTCGTCACCCACCATAATGCGCTGGATATTGAAATGTTTTTGCGGATTGCGCCGGAGCTTTATTTAAAGCGTCTGGTTGTCGGCGGTTTTGAACGCGTCTTTGAGATCAACCGTAATTTTCGCAACGAAGGTACCTCCACTCGCCACAATCCCGAATTCACCATGATGGAGTTTTATCAGGCGTACGCGGATTACAAAGACCTGATGGATCTTACCGAAGACATGCTGCGCAAGCTGTGCCAGGAAGTCATGGGCACGACGACCTTGACGTATCAGGACAGTGTATATGACTTCGGCAAACCCTTCACACGTTTGTCGGTATTCGATGCTGTGTTGCAATACAATACGCAAATTTCCCGTGAGCAATTAAGCACAATTGAGGGCGCGCGCCAGGCAGCCAGAGATCTTAAAATCAAAATCAAAGATACTGATGGCCTGGGCAAGATCCAGATCGAAATCTTTGAAGAAACCGTCGAACATAAACTGGATCAACCGACCTTCATTACCGAATATCCCATTGAAGTGTCACCGCTGGCGCGGCGCAATGATCAAAATCCGGCGGTCACGGATCGCTTTGAATTCTTTATCGGCGGACGCGAATTGGCCAATGGTTTCTCCGAGTTAAATGATGCGGAAGATCAGGCTGAGCGGTTTATGCAGCAGGTGCGTGAAAAAGATGCCGGTGATGATGAAGCCATGCATTTTGACGGTGACTATGTACGCGCTCTGGAATACGGGTTGCCACCAACGGCGGGTGAGGGTATCGGTATTGATCGGTTGGTGATGTTGTTTGCCAACGCGCCATCCATCCGCGATGTGCTGTTATTTCCTCATATGCGGCCGGAATAATGTGTTGCCAGGGATAACCATGTGGCGCCGTCAGGCGCCACTGTTTTTTAACAGGTGCGGTGTATACACCTGGTTAAACCTAATCAGCTGAAACAGCCAGTTGTTTATCGGCAGGTAAGGTGACCTCAAGGGATGTGTGATTGAACGGGCAAACGAACGATAACGCATAAGCCAACAGCTGAAGTGGCTCCGCTGTAGCTTTCCCGTATAAGCGGTCGCCAATGATCGGGTGGCCAAAGGTTGCAAGGTGGCGGCGAATCTGATGTTTCCGGCCGGTTTCAATATGCACATCAAGCAGTGTTCGCAATCTGGTTTTGTCCTCGTGCAAGCTATACACACGGGTAAGGGCAACTTTATCGTCCAAGGGATAATCGAGCGTTACACCGGTTGTGGGAATAGGCGGTAAACCGTTTACCCAAGCCTGATAGCATTTGCGAATGTCGCGCGATTGAAATAAATGGGAAAGGCGTGCCGCACTTTGCTGATCATGGGCAATCAGAACCAGCCCAGCGGCATCGGCATCCAGACGGTGCACCAGAAAGCATTCACGTTTAGGTTTTCCGTTGACTTCAACCCAGCGCAGCAGGCTGCAATGATCGCCCCATTGCGAACCTTGGGACAGCATACCGTGGGGCTTGAACCAGATGCTGTAACGGTCAGCATCATGGATTAACTGCGCCGGCTCGGGTTTGCGTGCGAGCACGTGTTCGTCGTAAAAAAGCTGTATCTTGCAGCCTTTGCTCAATACCTTGGTTGCGCGACGCAAGCGCAACGTTTTACCTTTCTGGTTCCACCAGGCGGCGCCTTTGTTCATCGCATCTTTTATGCGTTGACGCGAAAGCCCGGTGCCATCAGCGAGCACATCGAGTGCGGTTTGTCCGGGGTTGTCCACGACAAATGTGAAAGTTTTGGGCGAAGATTGATCGGGCATAGTGATGGGTGTCGTAATTTATATAAGGGTATAAAACGTGGCTGAAAAGGCGACTGTCTGTAAAGCGAATATTACGCTGTCTGATATGGATCGGCACTACTATGGCGACCTGAGTTTAACAATCGCCCAGCATCCATCGGAAACGGCGGAGCGGATGATGGTTCGGTTGTTAAGTTTTTGCTATCGCGCGGCAGATAACCTGACCTTTACCCGCGGGTTATCATCTGCCGATGAACCAGATATCTGGCTCAAATCGGATGACGGACGAATCCTGGAATGGATAGAAGTCGGGCAACCGGCACCAGACCGGTTAAAAAAAGCCCAAGGTATTGCCCAGCAGGTTCTGGTTTTTGCTTATGGCCGGGGGATGGATATCTGGTGGAAAAACAACACGGGCGCCATCCAGGCATTGTCCAAGGTAAAGGTCCATTATTTTGATGCCGCTGAATTGCAAGACTTAACAAAACTTGCAGCAAAAACAATGAACCTTACAATTTCTATCACAGAGGCTATCGCTTATATCTCCAGTGCTGAGCACAATATCAGTGTCAGTCTGCGCGATATGCCTTGAGCTGGTATGGCAGCCGATCCACAAAAATGCAACCAGCTGTGCGAACAAAAGTTAATTATTTTGTTATCAGGAATCAGGATTTTTATCTATGCATATCGTCGACATTACGCTTGAAAATGCACAACAATTACTGATTGACGAATCGTTTACCCGCCCCGTTCTTGTGGATTTCTGGGCTGATTGGTGCGGACCTTGTAAATCCTTGATGCCGATCCTCGAAAAATTGGCTAATGAATACCAAGGGTCTTTTTTACTCGCCAAGGTTAACGCGGACGATCAGAACATGATTGCCGCACAATTCGGCGTGCGCAGTTTGCCTACGGTGATGTTGATCAAAGACGGGCAACCTCTTGATGGGTTTACCGGGGCACAGACAGAAAACGTTGTGCGGCAGATGCTGGAAAAGCACCTGCCTAAAGCCTGGGAAAAAACCGTGCAACAGGCAGAAGATTATATTGCTACCGGCGATTTCGCCGCTGCGTTACCGCTTTTGCGTCAGGCCGCAGAGGAATCCGGCCATCAATCAGCAATTGTTATTACGCTGGCGCAAACCTTATTGGAATTAAATCGTATTGAAGAAGCTGAAGGCTTATTGACCGGCGTTCGAATGATCGATCAGGATGCACATTTTCAACAGGTGTTGGCCCAGCTTCAGTTAAAAAAGCAAGCGGCAAAAACACCCGAAGTAACAGCGTTGGAAACCGCGTTGGAAAAAGATTCGACCAATCTGGATCTTATGTATCAACTAGCCGTGCAATTAAACCAGGAAGGTTATTATCGAAAAGCGTTGGAATTATTGTTGCAGATTTTGCAAAAAAACCGTCAGTTTTCTGATGGCGCAGCACGAAAAACGATGACAGATATCCTCACTGCTTTAGGTAAAGGCGATCCGCTGGCGGTCGAATTCCAGCGCAAATTATTTACATTGCTTTACTAGGGCTTGATTGGTCGATAGGCCAGAAAACCGTTACACTCTTTTTGAAGTCACAGTCAATCCGTTGCGCGCTTGATGCAATATGAACGACATTGCGGTACCCATAACTGCTGGTTAATCACATGACTTGCGCATCACATTCGGTGAGGAATTGTGAGCTGGCTTCAGGTGATAGAGGTAATCCGACACGACATATGTGAGCTATACACGCAGCTACAAAGAGCAGTTATATAGAGGAAATCAATAATGGTGAAAACCTGCAAGATCGCAGTCTTCATCGCCGTCGCAACACTTGCAGCCAGCCTGATAGTCGCCTGCAGTAAATCGGATCAGCAAGCATCCGGTGCTGCCATGTGTCATCTGCCGCTTTTTGTGCAACAACAAGGCGATAAATACCTGATCAAGCAAGGCGATCTCACCATGGAAGTTAACCCGGTAGTGGGAGGCAGAATTTCCTCGCTCAAACATGAACGCCACGAACTGTTGATAACCCAGGATGTGACCAGCTCCAATTTGTGGGGCAGTATCCTGTGGTCGAGCCCGCAAAACGAGTGGGGCTGGCCGCCGGTAGAGGTGCTGGACCACAAACCTTACCGTGTTTCCGTGGAGGATAATCAACTGGTGCTCGCCAGTGAGATTGATCCAAAAACCGGCTATCAATTTATCAAAAGCCATCGTGTCAGTAATACCAGAAGCGATGCTTTTGTCGTCACCTATTCGATCTATAACCATTCTGAAGAAGCCAAGGCTGTGGCGCCGTGGGAGTTAACCCGGGTACCCACCAGCGGGATTGTGTTTTTCCCTACGGGTGAGCGGCAGCAGGAGAGCGGTATCTTTTACCCGATGGAAGTCCAGAAGATCGGTAATATCAGTTGGTTTTTATATGACGATAAGAAGATCCGTGATGATCACCATAAATTGATGACGGACAGCCGTGAAGGCTGGTTGGCCTACACTGATCGCGGTTATTTACTGGTGAAAGAATTTGCAGATGTGCCAGGCGAGTTAATTGCTGTTAATGAAGGTGAAATTGAGCTGTTTACCGACGCCCATAAAACCTATCTGGAGTTACAGCAGCAGGGCAGCATGACGATGTTGCAACCCGGTGAACACCTGGATTGGGAAGTTACCTGGCATGTAAAAAAACTTCCAACTGATATTTCCGTTTCAGTGGGTAGCGAGGAGTTGGTGAATTATGTCCGTTACTTGCTCAGTGATCGTTGATCTCGGAAAGTCGACGGACCTTCGCCCAAGCCCTTATTTTCAAAGTAGATAAATCTCATATCGTCATTTTGTGTGATACACGTCTCATACCCCGCTGTTGGTACCTCTTTCGCTCAACCATCTGCCTGCCTGCAATGTTTGAAAGAATGACTTTTTCGTTTTGAAAAAAATTCTACCTATTTGTGCAATTTTCAATAATTGCGACATGTCCCCTTCGCAAACCCCGGTAAATACGGGGTTTTCAACCTTGGCATTGCCTTTGCAATATCCCTCGTAGCCAGGCAACTCTCGAAGTCCTAAACCGTTGTAAGTCTTCTTAAGCCTGGGTAACGCAAGTATTCATTTAGGTGAGCCAGTGTGAACACCGTTTTTACACTGACTTATGGTTCCGGGTCATTTTGAGGTCATAAGCCATGTCTGAACTTCAGTATCAAAACCAGTATGTTTCAGAGAAATTCCAAGGAGTTAAAGCGACTCGTTTTTCACAGGATCTCTACTCTCCTAAACAAAATCACTTCATGGCGGTATTGCCTGTCAATGACTATGTCCGCATGTTGCCTCACATGGAGCTGGTCTCCATGAGCGTGGGTGAAGT
>CAMPIG010000162.1 GCA_946886255.1 uncultured Cellvibrio sp.
GCCGATATCATCGTCATCACCATGACACCCGATGAACGCAGCGACGCCGGTTATCAGCGCGCTTATGTGGATACCTGCATACAGTTGGTAAGCGCGCTTAAAGCGCAGCAGCAATCACCCACATTACTGTTGTTCGTCTCCAGCACGGGCGTTTATGGCCAACAGGACGGCAGTTGGGTGGACGAAACCTCGCCCACCGAACCTGAAAGTTTCAGCGGTCAACGCCTGCTGGAAGCGGAGGCCATCATCCGCGCGAGCGGATTTTCCCACTGCATTGTGCGCTTCAGCGGTATTTATGGCCCCGGCCGCACTCGCCTGATTGAACAAGTCCGCCAAGGACGGGCAATATTATCCGCCGCCTTCACCAATCGCATTCACGCCGACGATTGTGCCGGCGTGTTGGCGCACCTGATCGACAAAGCCCGCCGTGGCGTTGAGCAGGAGTCCCTGTATCTCGCTACCGACAGCACACCAGCCCCTATGGCGGAAGTCGTCAACTGGCTGGCGATGCAGTTAAAGGTAGACCGTGCCGTCTTTGCGCCGGACCAGCTCGACAACGAGCGCGGCAATAAACGCTGCGCCAACCAGCGACTGTTGAACAGCGGCTACCGGTTGCGCTATCCGGGTTATCAACAGGGCTATGCCGCGCTCCTCGGTTTACCGGATACCACCGCCGATGCGCCCTGACGCTCTGTCAGCATTTGCAGAGACAACTGCTACACTTGAATCAATGTGCGACGGCCTGCACAAGATATTTCCCCGAAATTCTGGATACATCACACGTCGATGCTGCCAACCATAAGTCGCTACGCCCGCGAGAATCCGATCGCGACCCGCCTGCTAGGACTGATCATTATCAGCAGCTCGCTGATCACGCTGATCACGATTTTGCTACAACTGTACAGCAGCTTCCACGATGATATATCTTCGTTGGAAAAACGCCTCGACCAGGTGCGCATCAGCACCCTTGCCAGCATTACCAAAAGCTTGTGGGGGTTTGACCAGGAACAATTAAATATCCAGATCAACAGCGTGCTGGATGTGCAGGATGTGGTGCAGGTGAGCGTTATCTGGCACGACTGGAACAATACGGAACAGACCCTGGTGGCCAGCACTCAGCGCTACAGCCAGGAAGACATCGACAACAAACCCAACCAATTTCTCGTCAAAAGTTATCCACTCACCTACGAAGATGCCAGCACGCCCCAGCAACAACTGGGCACGCTGATCATCACCGCCAGCCTCTCGAGCATCTACGACAAACTCTGGGAGAGGGCGCTGTTTATTGCCGGTGTGCAGGGTGCCAAAACCCTGTTGGTTTCCCTGTTTATCCTGTGGCTGGTACACACGTTACTGACACGCCACATGGACACCATTGCGCAATATGCGCGGCAATTGAATCTCGAGAATCTTACCTCACCTTTGCGCCTCAAGCGCATGAAGGTAGATCAGCATGAAGACGAACTGGACAATGTCGTCAACGCCATCAATCACATGCGCGAAACCCTGCTGGAGGATATCGAGCAGCGCCACGCCATTGAGTTGGCTTTGTTGTCAGAGAAAGCAGAAAAACTCGAAACCCGTCGTCTGAAGAATGCTGCCGAAGATGCCAGTCGCGCGAAGAGCCAGTTCCTCGCCACCATGAGCCATGAAATCCGCACCCCCATGAACGGCGTGATCGGCATGCTCGAAATGCTACGCGATACGCCACTGAACGACGCGCAAAAACATTACGTCGACGTGATTCACCGCTCCGGTGAAACGTTATTGGAGATCATCAACGATATTCTCGATTACTCTAAGATTGAAGCGGGCAAGATGCAATTGGAGGTGGCTATCTTTGATCTGGAGGACTTGATTGAAGATTGCATTCAACTGTTTGGTGCAACGGCCAACAAGCGGCGCATTGAGTTACTTGGCGGTGTCGATCCCGGCACGCCCTTGCTATTAAAAGGCGACCCGACTCGCCTGCGTCAAGTCATCATCAATTTATTGGGCAATGCGTTTAAATTTACCAGCGAAGGTTTTATCTCACTCGATGTCAAACTCGCGCCGGAAAGTACACCGGAGCAGCCCTTACTTTATTTTGCGGTGCAGGACAGCGGTATCGGTATTGATCCCACAGCATATTCCATGTTGTTCGATTCCTTTAACCAGGCCGATACATCAACCACACGTAAATACGGCGGCACCGGTTTGGGCCTCGCGATTTGTAAAAGCCTGGCGGAATTAATGGGCGGCAACATCGGCGTCGACAGCGTTAAAGGCCAAGGCTCCACGTTTTGGTTTACGGCGCGTTTTTTACCAGCGGATATCAAATCACTGGCACCACATCATGATCCTGCTATCGACAATCTGTTGCACAACAAAAAATTATTATTAGTCGATGGCAGCAACAAGCAACGGCAATTTCTTACCAAACACGGCGACAGCTGGGGCGTTATTTTGCAGGAGGGTCGTTCGAGCGATAATGCACTGTCTATCTTGCAGGAAGCTGCCTGGCGACACGAAGCGTTTGACTTTGTGATTATTGATTATCATCCCGGTGAAACCAGCTTTGCCATGGTTGCGCTGATGCGTCAGGACCCGGTATTAAAAGACACACCGATTGTGCTACTCAGCAATGTTGATGTGCCGCAATACCACGATCAACAACTAAAAATTCGCAGCGTATTGCGCAAACCGGTATGCGCCAAGATCATCAAATTTGAACTCGCTGCCATACTCGGCGTTGTCATCGCGCCGGCTTCACAGCAAAAACAGGCGGCGCAGAATTATCAATTATTCGCTCATCTGCGGGTATTGGTCGCCGAGGACAATGCCGTCAATCGCATGGTGATCAAAGGTTTACTCGGCAAACTGCATATTGAACCGGAGCTGGTAGAAAATGGGGTTGCCGCGTTTAATGCTGTACGTGAAACCGCAACACCCTATGATTTAATTTTGATGGATTGTGAGATGCCGGAGATGGATGGCTTCGAAGCCACGCGCAGTATTCGCGAGTATGAACGCAGCCACAACATGCCTGCCACCCCCATTGTGGCCCTCACCGCTCATGCGCTACAGGAGCACCGCGAAGCCGTGTTCGCCTCGGGTATGAATCATTACCTATCCAAACCCATCACCCTGGACAGCCTCTACACCACCTTTGAAAAAACCGGGCTGATGAAAACACCGGAAAAAAATTTACGCTAACAAAAACACCGGCAACTTGTCAGTAGATACTGTCGCTGAGTAGTTCTGAATTAATGCCTGAATGATCCCGGCGAATGATATTGCCATTGCATTGCTTTATGGCCGCCATTGCTTTTTGCCCCTTGCCTGCCCGCATAGCAATCCTTATCATGCGTCAAACACCGTGGTCCACGCGCCACCACCACCGCCGAACAGGCTTGGAGATTGTTAAATATGAGTAGTGATGCCATCGTTCATGTGACTGACGCCAGTTTTGCTGACGAAGTCCTCAATGCCACAACCCCTGTGCTGGTAGATTTCTGGGCGGCCTGGTGTGGGCCCTGTAAGATGATCGCTCCAATTCTTGACGATTTGGCCGGCCAATACGAAGGCAAGCTCAAGATCGCTAAAGTGGATGTGGATGCCAACAAGGAAACACCCGGAAAATTCAACATTCGCGGTATTCCGACCTTGATCATTTTTAAGGACGGTAATGTTGAAGCGACCAAAGTCGGCGCTTTATCCCGCACTCAGTTGATCGACTTTATCGACAGCGTTGTGTAACCCAACCGGGTCGGCAATCACCATTGTCGACCCGATTTATCCACCCTGTGTTAAATTTGCACTTTACACTGATGAAAACTTGCCGCTATACTCGGCACATTCAATGTTTGTTCCTCCCTGATTTCAGCTACTCACATCAACAACAGCCAAATCACTGAGCAATATAAACGGACAAGCATAAGACTCCTGTGTTATCTGCCCCAGCATAAATCCTGGCCTCAGGGCCCTCCCAGCGCCTGATTATCTGAGCAGTAATTATTGAGTTGAGACCCATCGTCAGCGGACTATAAGAGCAAGACCGCGCGATAGAACAACACCCCAACACCCTGATTAAATCAAATCCTGCTACAACTCTACTAACCCAACTTACTATTCACAACAAAGTCCTAGTGTATGAACCTTACTGATCTAAAAACAAAACCTGTCGAAGAACTGATTAACATAGCCACCGAAATGGGCCTCGAAAGTATGGCCCGCTCACGCAAGCAGGATATTATCTTCAATATCCTCAAGCGACATGCCAAAGGCGGGGAGGATATTTACGGCGATGGCGTGTTGGAAATTCTGGTGGATGGTTTTGGTTTTTTACGTTCAGCAGACAGTTCCTACCTCGCAGGCCCCGATGATATTTATGTTTCACCCAGCCAGATTCGCCGCTTCAACCTCCGCACTGGCGATACAATTTCCGGCAAGATTCGTCCTCCGAAAGAAGGTGAACGTTATTTTGCCCTGTTGAAAGTTAACGAAATTAACTTCGACAAACCTGAAAGTTCACGTAACAAAATCCTCTTTGAAAACCTCACACCGCTGTTCCCCAACGAGCGTTTGTTACTTGAAGCCGGCAACGGTTCTACCGAAGACCTCACCGGTCGTATCATCGATTTGATTGCGCCAATTGGTAAAGGCCAACGAGGCTTGATCGTAGCGCCACCGAAAGCCGGTAAAACCATCATGATGCAAAATATTGCGCAGGCGATTACGCGCAATAATCCTGAGTGTCACCTGATTGTTCTGTTGATTGATGAGCGTCCGGAAGAAGTGACGGAGATGCAGCGTTCAGTGCGCGGCGAAGTGGTTGCATCAACCTTCGATGAGCCGCCCGCACGACACGTACAAGTTGCGGACATGGTTATCGAGCGCGCCAAGCGTCTCGTCGAACACAAAAAAGATGTCATTATTCTGCTCGACTCTATTACACGTCTGGCGCGCGCATACAACACCGTCATTCCTTCTTCCGGTAAAGTATTGACCGGTGGCGTGGATGCCCATGCGCTGGAGCGCCCCAAGCGTTTCTTTGGTGCCGCGCGTAACATCGAAGAAGGCGGCAGCCTGAGCATCATTGCAACCGCACTGGTTGATACGGGCTCGAAGATGGACGAAGTTATTTACGAAGAATTTAAAGGTACTGGTAACCTGGAGTTGCACCTGGATCGCAAGATTGCCGAAAAACGCATTTATCCGGCCATTAACGTGCGTCGTTCCGGCACTCGCCGCGAAGAGCTATTGATGAAAGAAGATGAGTTGCAACGCGCCTGGATTTTGCGCCGTTTGTTAAACGACATGGAAGACGTGGCAGCGACAGAATTTTTGGTTGATAAGTTGAAAGATTTTAAAACTAACGATGAATTTTTCCTGTCAATGAAACGCAAGTAAGCGTCAGCGGGTACCTTGAACACAGACAGAATGGCTATTAGGGTATCGAAAACATAGTTATACATTTCTGTAGTGCCTTCGCGTCATTTCCGACGCGAAGGTTTCGATTCCACGCGCCACTCCCCCTGCATATCTTGCCAACCAGCCATTAGTTGGAATCCATGAAATATAAAGATCTCCGTGATTTTATTGCTCTGCTGGAACAACGCGGCGAGTTAAAACGTATTACCCACGAAGTCGATCCCTGTCTGGAAATGACAGAGATTTGTGATCGCACCTTGCGCGCTGGCGGTCCGGCACTCCTGTTTGAAAATCCCAAAGGTTTTTCCATTCCGGTGCTCGGTAATTTATTTGGCACACCGGAGCGGGTGGCGCTGGGTATGGGAGAAGAATCCGTGGCTGCCTTGCGCGACGTCGGAAAATTATTAGCCTTTTTGAAAGAGCCTGAACCACCGAAAGGTTTTAAGGACGCCTGGGAAAAATTACCTATATTCAAACAAGTCTTGAATATGGCTCCCAAGGTTGTCAGCAAAGCGTCCTGCCAGGAAATTGTTGTAGAGGGTGAGGCGGTCAATCTGGATACGATTCCTATCCAAACCTGTTGGCCCGGCGATGTCGGCCCCCTGGTGACCTGGCCGTTAGTTGTCACACGTGGACCACATAAAGAACGACAAAATCTCGGCATTTATCGCATGCAAAAGATCGGCAAGAACCGCTTGATCATGCGCTGGTTATCTCATCGCGGCGGCGCGCTGGATTTCCGTGAGTGGCAACAACAACACCCGGGCAAACCTTTTCCGGTTTCTGTCGCACTGGGCGCAGATCCCGCCACTATTCTCGGTGCAGTTACACCGGTTCCCGATACCTTGTCTGAATATGCCTTTGCCGGTTTATTGCGTGGCGATAAAACCGACGTGGTGAAATGCCTCGGCAATGACTTGCAGGTGCCGGCATCGGCTGAATTTATTCTCGAAGGTTACATTGCGCCGGATGATATGGCCCCCGAAGGCCCCTTCGGCGATCACACCGGTTATTACAATGAAGTGGATCATTTCCCGGTTTTCACGGTGGAAAAAATTACCCACAGGCGCGACCCGATTTATCACAGTACTTACACTGGACGCCCACCGGATGAGCCAGCCATTCTGGGTGTAGCACTCAATGAAGTGTTTGTGCCGATCTTGCAAAAGCAATTTCCTGAAATTGTGGATTTTTATTTACCGCCGGAAGGTTGCTCTTACCGCATGGCGGTGGTCACCATGAAGAAACAATACCCCGGTCATGCCAAGCGCGTGATGATGGGCGTGTGGTCATTCCTGCGGCAATTTATGTACACCAAGTTTGTGATCGTTACCGACGATGACGTCAACGCGCGCGACTGGAAGGATGTGATCTGGGCCATGACCACCCGCATGGACCCGGCGCGGGATACGGTGATGATTGAAAATACCCCCATTGATTACCTCGACTTCGCCTCACCGGTCTCTGGCCTCGGCTCCAAGATCGGTTTTGATGCGACGAATAAATGGCCCGGCGAGACAACGCGGGAATGGGGTACACCCATCGAAATGGACCAATCGGTTAAAGCCAAAATAGATTCAATTTGGGACCAATTAGGCATTGATTGATAAACTCGACGCTGTGTATATTTCACAGCCATAAGCCAACCGACATTCCTGGCGGGTCTGATTTTTAACTGGAGATACTTTATGAAAACAACGATGACGCTGATTTTGGCAGCCTTGCTGGGCATGTTTACCTTGACGGGTTGCAATACTGTTGAGGGCTTTGGTAAAGACCTCAAGAAAGCCGGCGGCGAATTGGAAGAAGCTGCAGCCAAATAATTTCCTCAATCAGCGTACCGGGTTTGCCCGGCACGCTGATTTCCCACTACCTCACGGCAAACATCATCATGAACCTGCTTGAGGAACACCCCATTTCCTGCCCCTACTGCGGCGAGACCATCACGGTCCTGGTCGACTGTTCCTATTCCGAACAATCCTATACCGAAGATTGCCAGGTATGTTGTCAGCCGATGATTCTCGACGTCATCGTTGATGAAGATGAGCAGGTCAGTGTCTTTGCCAAACGTGAAGATGAATAAACAGCACTCAACGCGCTTGCCGGCGTAAAAATCTGCCAGCCTTTTTTCAACATCAATAATTCGTGAACACGCGCTGTTTTATCCCCTCGATGATGGTATAAACAGTCACGGTCCGGTATTGCAGCAACCCGACTCGCGCTGTTTCGCAGGCGTTATCTGTTATCACCATTCTGGATAAAAGGGGACTTCCCATGAGCATCATTAAAGAATTCAAAGAATTTGCGGTAAAAGGCAATGTTGTGGACATGGCGGTGGGTATCATCATCGGGGCCGCGTTTGGCAAGATCGTAACCTCCGTGGTGGGCGATGTGATCATGCCGCCGATCGGGTTGTTGATCGGCGGCGTGGACTTCAGTGATCTGGCTGTTGTGTTGAAAGAAGCCACCGCCGATGCACCGGCCGTTACCATTGCCTACGGCAAATTTATTCAGACCATCCTGGACTTCACCATCGTCGCCTTCGCGATCTTTATGGTAGTCAAAGGCATCAATCGTTTGAAGCGTAAGGAAGAGGCCGCACCGACGCCACCCGCTAATCCAGCACCCAGCAAAGAAGAATTACTGCTAACCGAGATCCGCGATTTGCTACGGGACAAAAACTAATCCGCAAATTTTTCATATCAGCCAATTCGGAGAGTGGTTATGGCGGAAACAATCAAGACACAAGTCGTGGTGTTAGGCAGCGGCCCCGGCGGTTATTCAGCAGCGTTTCGCGCGGCGGATCTGGGCCTTGAGGTTACTCTTGTAGAACAGTATGCGGCCTTGGGCGGGGTTTGTTTGAATGTAGGCTGCATTCCCTCCAAAGCGCTGCTCCATGTAGCCCAGGTTATCCATGAAGCCGAGCATGGCCAGGATATCGGTTTGACATTCGCACCCCCAAAGCAGGACCTCAACCAGATCCGCACATTTAAAGACGGCGTGGTCAAGAAGTTATCCCAGGGCGTCAGCGGTATGGCCAAAAGCCGCAAGGTGCAGGTTGTATATGGTCGTGGCACCTTTACCGGTAGTCATCAGCTCAGCGTGGTGAATGAAGGGAAAGAGACACTGATTGAATTTGAACACGCGATCATCGCTGCTGGCTCCAGCGTCGTAACACTGCCGTTTATTCCAGATGACCCACGCGTGTGGGATTCCACCAAAGCATTGGAATTGGTTGAAGTACCCAAACGCTTGTTGGTTATCGGCGGCGGCATCATTGGTTTGGAGATGGGCACGGTGTACCAGGCATTGGGCAGTAACGTTACGGTGGTTGAATTTGCTGATCAATTAATTCCTGCTGCTGATAAAGATCTGATCGCGGTATACAGCCGCTACAACAAAGAGCGCTTCGAGGTGCTGCTATCCACCAAAGTGGAGGCTGTAGAAGCAGCGAAATCCGGTTTAAAGGTCAGCTTCTCCGGCGCCAATGCCCCAGCGGAAGCACGCGAGTTTGACGCCGTGCTGGTCGCTGTAGGACGCAAGCCCAATGGTCAACTCATCGGGGCTGACAAGGCGGGTGTGCAGGTGGACGAACGCGGGTTTATTCCGGTCAGTAATACCCAGCAAACCAACGTGCCGCATATCTTTGCTATCGGCGATATTGTGGGGCAACCCATGCTGGCCCATAAAGCGAGCCACGAAGGCCATGTGGCAGCCGATGTAATCGCGGGACATAAACGTATATTTAATCCGCGCGTCATTCCCTCCATCGCTTACACCAATCCCGAGATTGCCTGGACCGGCCTGACAGAGAAGGAAGCCAAGGCACAGGGCATCAATTACAAAACCGCCATCTATCCCTGGAGCGCCAGCGGTCGCGCCCTCGGCGCCAATCGCAGTGAAGGCAAGACCAAGTTGATCTATCATGCTGAATCTGAGCAGTTGTTGGGTGCAGGGATAGTAGGGATTAATGCGGGCGAGTTATTGGGCGAATTGTCTCTTGCTATTGAGTTTGGCGCGAATGTGGAAGACCT
>CAMPIG010000163.1 GCA_946886255.1 uncultured Cellvibrio sp.
GTCGCCGCGCTTCGCGCAGAAAAACTTTCCCCGCGATGTGCTGGAGATTAACGTCGCTGGCCCGTATGAAGCGAGTGGCCCTGGCACCACACCCAGTCGTGAAAAAATCTTCAGCTGCACACCGTCTTTCTGGCCCTTTACCGAAAACTATTGCGCGAAAAAAATTATCGCGCGCCTGGCACGGCAAGCCTATCGTCGGCCGGTAACCGGTGCGGATGTTGAGCGCTTGATGGCGGTGTACTCGCAAGCGCAGCAGTCGGCGAATTTTGAGCAGGGTATTGCGGCGGCTATTCAGGCCATACTGGTTTCACCAAGCTTTTTATTTTTATACGAAACTGATCCACCCCACAGTGAGCCGGGCTTCGTTCACCCTATCAGCGATGCGGAATACGCTTCACGCCTGGCATTGTTTTTGTGGAGCAGCTTGCCCGATGAAGAGTTGTTAGCGCTGGCTGAAAAAAATGTCTTGCGCAAACCCGACATCTTGCAGCAGCAAATAAAGCGTATGCTCGCGGATGATCGCGCACTAGCGTTGGAACAAAATTTTGCGGGCCAATGGTTGTATCTGCGCAATCTGGAATTTCAGCGCCCGGATGTGGTGGAGTTTCCAGATTTTGATATTCCGTTGCGCGATGCGATGAAGCGCGAAAGCGAATTATTTTTCAGTTCTATTGTGCGCGAAAACGCCAGCATCCTGGATTTTATCAAGAGTGATTACACCTTCCTCAATGAGCGGCTGGCCAAGCATTACGGCATCAATGGTGTACAGGGCCCGGCGTTTCGCAGAGTGGCCATCGACGCGGAATCCATGCGCGGCGGTTTGTTAGGGCAGGGCAGCATCCTGACAGTAACCTCTTATAGCAATCACACTTCGGTAGTGCGGCGCGGTAAATGGATTCTCGATAATTTATTGGCTGCACCGCCACCACCACCGCCGCCGGATATTCCCGCACTTAAAACCCAGCAAGCGGGCAAGGCGTTAAATGCGCGTGAACAAATGGCGTTGCACAGCCAGGACCCGGCCTGCTCTTCGTGCCATGTGCGCATGGACCCTTTGGGCCTGGCGCTGGAAAAATATGACGCGGTAGGGCGGTTCCGGTTAACGGATGCAGGCCGGCCCATTGATGTCTCCACCAACATGCCCGACGGAAAAATATTTGAAGGCTTATACGGTTTGCAATCGGTATTGCTGGAGCGCAAAGAACAATTCGCCGGGGCGTTTGTACAACGCTTGATGACCTACGCATTGGGGCGCGGTCTGGAAGCGAATGATCAACCGCAGGTGCGTCAGATTGTGCGCGCAGCGGCGCAAGACAATTACCGCATTCACACCATTATCTGGGGCATTCTGACCAGCGAACCTTTTAACTATCGAATGGTGCCACATCATGAGTAAACAACCTGTTCTAAACCGTCGCACGCTATTGCGCGGATTGGGTGCGACCATTACCTTGCCCTTGATGGAGTCGATGATCCCATCGGCATTTGCAACAGCAGTCATGGACAATCGGCCCAAACGCCTGAGTGTTTTTTATATTCCGAATGGGCTGCGTATGCCGCAGTTTACCCCGGCGGAGGCTGGTGAAAATTACTCGCTTACTCCCATATTGGAGCCCATCGCCCGCCACAAAGAAAAATTTTCGGTGATCTCCGGTTTAGCGCACTACAACGCGAACGCCTTGGGCGATGGCCCCGGCAGTCACGGGCGCAGCTGTGGTGCCTATTTAACCGGTGCGCATCCCAAACGCACCGAGGGCGCCGATATTTTATGTGGCATTTCAATGGATCAGGTGCTTGCGAATCATCTTGGTCATCACACGCAATTGGCTTCTCTGGAATTAGGTATTGAGCCGCCCAGTTTGCTCGGCAGTTGCGACATTGGTTACAGCTGCACTTACACCAATACACTGTCCTGGCGCAGCCCCACGTCGCCCTTGCCGGTGGTGGTAAAGCCCAGCGATGTCTTTGAACGTTTGTTTGGCGATACCACCGTACTGGATGAAAAATCCCGCAAGGCACAGCTGGCTACAAAAGCCAGTATTCTGGATTTTGTGTTGGAAGATGCCTCGCGTTTATCGCCGCGTCTGGGTATGAACGACCGGCGCAAGATGGAAGAATATCTTGATTCGATTCGCACCGTGGAATTGCGCATTCAAAAAGCCAGCCAGCAAGCGCACCAGGTGGATACCAGTCATGTGCAATTACCGGTCGGCATTCCGGAATCATTTGAAGAACACGTGCGGTTGATGATTGATTTGCAAGTGCTGGCACTGCAAAGCGACATGACGCGCATCAGTACTTTTATGTTGGGCCGTGAATTAAGTAATCGCGCCTACGCCGAGATCGGTGTACCCGACGCGCACCACAGTCTCAGCCATCACGGTGGCGATGAAGCAAAAATTGCCAAGCTGGTAAAAATTAATCGCCTGCACATGGAACAGTTCGGTTATTTACTCGACCGCTTGAGTGCAACCGCCGATGGCGAACGCACGCTGTTGGATAGCACATTGGTGATGGGTGGTGCGAGCCTCGGTGAACCTAACGATCACGACAACATGAATCTACCGGCCATTGTGGCGGGCGCAGGTTTGCGCGGTAATCGCCATATCGTCGAGCCCAAACATACGCCCATGAGTAATTTGATGTTGTCACTCATGCACGAGATGGGCGTACCGGCTGAGAGCTTCGGTGATAGCACCGGTGTGATCAATGCGCTCAGCGCTTAGGAGTTCGCAATGAAATATTTAATTGCGCTGACCTGTTCGCTTTTATTGTTATCGGCGGTCGCAATGGCTGGCCCCGCGGACGACGCATTAATGCGCGCTATTCACGCGGGTGATGCAATAAAAGCACAACAGGCGTTGCGCGAAGGCGCCAGGGTGAATCAGCCACTGCCCGACGGTTCCTTGCCTTTGGCCTGGGCGGCGGATGCGCAAAATTCTGAGCTGGTTCAGCTATTGTTGGCGAATGGTGCGAAGCCGAATGTTGACACCGTAGTGGGACAAAATTTCAGCCCGTTAATTGTCGCCTGTCAACGCGGTGACCCGGCCATTGTTACCGCATTGCTCGATGCCGGTGCCGACGTAAATCGTACCGCGCCTTCCGGTGTTTCACCCTTGGCATTGTGTGCGGGAAATTCCAGCGCGCTGGTGGTGCAACGTTTATTGGAGATGGGCGCAGCCGTGGACGCTGCGGATGAAAACGGGCAGACGCCGTTGATGTGGGCCGCCGCTAACGGCCAGGTTGAGGTCATTCCGGTATTACTCAACGCTGGTGCGGATATCAATCGAAAAACCGAGCAAGGTTTTACCCCGTTATTTTTTGCGATAAAAAGCGGCGACCCGCGCGCGCCGGTGGCGATGATGGAGGCGGGTGGTGATATTAAATATCGCGCACCGGACGGTACCTCGGCGGTGCAGCTGGCGATGTATCAAAAGCAATTTGCGTTTGCAGAATTATTGATTAAACGCGGTGTGGATCTGACCGCGTATGATCGCAACGGCCATCAGTTATTGCATGCGGCAATTCTTAATAAACAGCCGGCGCTGGTGGCACTGCTGTTGGAAAAAGGTGCTGACCCTAATGCGCTGACCGGTACTTCCCAGGTGGTGTGGCGTTACGAGGTTAACTTCACCAGTCGGCCTTATGTGACGCACGCGAAGCCGCCCTTGCTGTTGGCGACCGAGCTGAACTCTACCGAGATGATGAACGCCCTGATTACAGCGGGAGCCGACAAAACATTTCGTTTAGAAGATGGCGCTCACTGAGGTCTTTCGTTTACATAAAGGTGTAACACTATGATGGTTAACAATCGTGAAAGCTCTTCTTTTTCAAAAGCCGCATTGCTTTGTGCTGGCTTGTTAGTGCAAGTGATATTCGTAGTGCCGGTCGTTGCGCAGCAATCCATCATCGACGAACGGCAGGCCGGTTTTAAAGACATGGGTGCCGCCATGAAAACCCTGCGTGATGAATTAAAAGGCGATGAGCCCAGTACAGAAACGATGACCGCTGCCGCTGAACAAATGGCCGCGCTCGCTGCAAAAATTCCCGCGTGGTTTCCCGCTGGCAGTGGTCCTGAATCCGGTCTGGATACCGACGCCCGCGATTACATCTGGACCAATAAAGAAAGGTTTGATCGCATTACGGACGAGGTTATCAGCGCAACCAAAGCTATAGTACCGCTCACGACCGGTGCAGATTTATCGGCATTAAAAAAACAACTCCTGGTGGTCAGAGACAGTTGCTCGTCGTGCCACGATAGTTATCGCGTGGATTGATTGTGATGACGACGGACGTTTCTGCCATAACGACATCACCAGCAAGACGAGCCTTGTGGGATTGGCAGGTGCGTGTGTGCCACTGGCTGATGGTGGTGTTGATCGTCGCCTGTTGGTGGACGGCAGAAAATCATGAAATTGTGTACCACAGTTATTGCGCCTATGCGTTACTGGGCGTGGTGTTGTTCCGCATTTACTGGGGATTTTTTGGCAGCAGCACGGCGCGCTTTGCACAGTTTATAAAAAAGCCTTCTGCCGTCGCGCAGTATGTAAAAACCCTGCCGCAGCGCCAAGGTGGTGTATCAGCCGGGCACAATGCCTTGGGCGGTTACAGTGTGCTGGTGCTTCTCGCACTGATGTTGTTGCAAATTGGGTTGGGATTATTTTCTATTGATGTCGATGGTTTCGACGGCGGGCCTTTTGCCGATTACCTTCGCTTTAAAACCAGCCGTGAAATCGCCGAGTGGCATGAAGTGACCTTTAATATACTGCTGGGTTTTATTGTGCTGCATATTGTGGCTGTTGTTTATTACCTTGTCTGGCGTCGCCAGAATTTAACCGCCGCGATGATTCACGGAAAAATGTCAGCGCCAGTTTCCGGACAACCGATGAAACCGGCCAGTTATGTACGATTTACGATGGGCGTGTTGATCGCCGGTTTTATTGTTTGGTTGATCGCTTAGAGTTATCTCACCCGCGTCAGACTTTGCACGCTCAGGTCCAGTGCCTGGCGCATATCCAACCGCGCTGAGCGGCCGATGTCCGGATGATTTAACCGATTGTTACGTTCCGACGGCAATATCGGTGATGTGAGGTCATCGGCATCGGGCGGTTCAAAATCGGGGTCTTTCCCAATGGTCATGGCGCTGCGGCGCAGCAACATACGCAATTGTTCCGGTGTTAAATCGGGATTGATAGACAACATTGCGGCGACAGTGCCAGCGACCAGCGGGGTTGCGTAAGAGGTTCCGCAATGTGCACTGCTTTCTGCATCCGTTGTAAGTGTTGAGCCATGAACGCAGGCAGCAGCTGTGATATCGACACGCATATCGATATTCGATGCATCGCGTTTGGTAGCGAAATCCGGATCTTCAACCTTGGCGTTTTTGTTTTTGCTGCGCTCATGGCCGCCCACCACAATCAGTTGTTCGGTAATGAAGGAAGAGGGGAGCCGATATTCATCGCGCCCGGAAAAAGATGCACCGTTACCGGCTGAGTTAATAACCACAACGTCCGGGTGTTTCATTCGCAACCATAAGAAAAATTCTTCCAGTAATTCTTCATAACCACTCATGGCCAGCCCTGAACGAACCAGCGAATCTACGTCCTTGCCATCGATATTTTTGGTGCCGACCCGATGAATACCCCAGCTCCAGTTCAGCACGCGCACACCGTCTTCTACCAGGTTTACCGAGGCGGCAATATTGGCGGTGATACCGGCATCGGAATTGCGCTCAACAATCACATCGAAGCCTGGCCCGCCATCATCAAGCCCGCGCAAAAAGCCGCTGTTACCACCGTTGTTCCAGGCGGCGGCGAGAATCCCGGCCACGGTTGAGCCGTGGGAATCGGGCTTGTCTGCATCGCGCCCGTACAGGCAGGTGCGCGATGTATTGCGGCGGCAATTGCCGAGGTAATCAGAAAAATCCGGTGAATCAAAATCGACATTTCGCTCAATAATGCCGACGCGTATGGGGTGTGTCTTGAGCGGTTTATCTGCGTGGGTATGTTGTCGCCTATAAAAATCCACGGCGTCGAGAAAACGATTGGAGGCCCATTCCTCACTGTTCAGGTTAATGGGGCTCTGGTCAGCCTCGCCCTCGGTGGGAGAAGATTTTTCCGGGTTGGTTTCTTCAATAACCACCGCGTCGACACTGATTTCGCTGCCTAAACGTAATACCAATGCGTCGCGCTCGATCAGATTTTTTGCCGGCAAGCGGAGTTGATACGTATTCAATGGAGGAATCATGCCGACGATGGTGGCTTTGTATTTTTGCGCGAGTTTTCGGGTTTCTGTTAATCCATCGTAGCGCTCTTCAATGATTACGCTGACGAGATTAATGTAAGTGTTTAACCCATCCATGTTTTTCATTACTTCATCGGCGGTTGCTGCCACGACATGGCTGCGGTTAAGGCTCAGCCAGACGGCATTACTGGCGAGCTTGTTGTGTTCGATCCACAAGGGGCCGCTGTTGTAACGGCGGGGTGAAACCCGGATGAGCAATACATTCGCTTCGCGTTTAACCTGTGCAGCGGGTAAGGATTTTCCGTCAAGCTTGATCGTCAGTTTTCCTGCGGGCGCATCCCCAGCTAGGCGCAGACAAAATTCCTGTGTCCGCTCATTGAAGAGATCCCCGCAGCGCTCCAGGTGCTCAATACGCAGTGACGCCGCCACACTGTGGCCGGTAACCAACATGAGAAAAAGGCAGACGATTGCATGATTATGGAACGTGTTCCGCATGGATTTTCTCCGTTATAGCAATGCGGATTATTGAAGCACGTCCGGGCCGTCTTGTTTGTGGGCTAGTGCACTCTGTGCGCAGGCGTCCTGCAATTGCGGGTATAACCGAAACACGCCGTTTATCGGTTCAATATGTGCTTTGGCCAGGGCTTTTAGCGGCTGAAATTGAACATCCGTCAAAATAAGCTGTGCGTGTACTTTCTGGCAGTGATTAATTAACTTGGTCAATGCCGCCACACCACCGGCATCCAACAGGTTGACGTTATCAAGATACACAATCGCGCCTTTGCCTGCTTCGCAGTAACGTGTGAGTTCGCCAAAAATTTTATCGGCAGCGGCAAAGAATAGTGGGCCGGTAATTTTAAATACCCGCCAGTTTGCTGGCAGCGCGTCCGGCACATATTGTTTGTTGTCGGTAATCTCCACCACGCGCGTCAGCGCGGCAATATCTTTCATAAACAGTACGGCGGCGAGCAGAATGCCAGCGGTGATGGCGATGACCATATCGAACAATATGGTAAGCGAAAAGCAGGTAAAAAATATCCAGTGGTCACTGGTTTGCGAGCTGCGAATCATGTGCACACTTTTAGGCGCTTCGCTCATGTTCCAGGCGACCACCAACAACAGCGCCGCCATACCGGACATGGGTAAATAACCTAACAAGGGCGCGAGTATCACTAGGCCCAGAAGTACCACAACGGCATGGATCATGGCCGCGACGGGCGAATGTGCACCCGCTTTAAAATTTGCCGCCGAACGCGCGATGGCAGCGGTTGCCGTTATGCCGCCGAAAAATGGCGTAATGATATTGCCGATGCCCTGGCCGAGTAATTCGCTGTTGGCGCTGTGACGTTTGCCGGACATGCCGTCGAGTACCACGGCGCAGAGCAGTGATTCAATTGCGCCAAGCATGGCGATGGCAAATGCCGCCGGCAAAAGGTCGCGCATCATTTGCCAGGTGACGCCCAAGGTTTGGCCGTCTGCTCCGGGTTGTAGCCAGGGTAATGTCAATTGCGGCAGGATGGCGGGAATCCCTTGCATGACAGTGCCGTCGGCGGCGATGTAGGAAAAACGCGAATCAATGGTGTCCACCGGCATACCAACCCGATCAAGCAGCCATGCGAACAAGCCGGCAAATATCACGGCGGGTAGATGCGCCGGAATAGCCAGTTTCAACATGGGCCACAACAACATGATGCCCAGCGTTGCACCCGCTACCCACACACTGGGCCAATGGATATTGTGCAGTTGTGTCGCCAACAGAGTGAGCTTATCGATAAAATGCTCAGGCATGGCGGCGATGGGCAGCCCCAAAAAATCCTTGATTTGTAACACGGCGATGACCACCGCAATACCGCCGGTAAAGCCGAGGGTGACCGGTTCGGGAATATATTCAATCAGGCGCCCCAGACGCAGCAGCGCCATGGCGATCAACATCGCCCCGGCCATCACACTGGCCAACAGCAAACCACCCAGGCCGTATTCTTGCGTGATGGGATAAAGAATCACGACGAAGGCGGCGGTAGGGCCGGAGATACTGAACCGCGATCCGCCAGTCAAAGCAATCACAAAACCGGCGATAGCCGCGGTATACAACCCATACTGTGGCGCAACGCCGCTGGCGATCGCCAGGGCCATGGCTAGCGGAATGGCGATAATCCCAACGGTTAACCCCGCCAATAAATCTTTGCGAAAATGGAAACGTGTATAAGGTTCCTGCAGACAACTTTCCCTGAAAGCATGCGCAATGCGTAAGGAAAACAAATGTGCCCGATGTGGCATAACGATTTCTCTGGCTGTGATGAGAGAAGGAATCCTCATTATAGCCAGCAAAGGTTATTCAGGAAGGGAGGGTATGCGGGTCTTTCGTATCCCGCATACCGTTTAACTTAAAAACCAAACCGAAACATCACCAGGTCGATAGCCAGGAAAATACCGACTTGCTGTTCGCGCTCAACCGGTAAAACCCGACCATCTGCCAATTCTGCCGTTTTGTATTCTACCGGACCCCAGGACATACCTGCGCCGATCGTTAATGGAGCATTTTTAAAGGGCGAGGCAATTGCGTAGAGACCGGGAGTCACCACAGAACGAAAACTGGATGAGGTTTCACTCAAGATGGTACCGCCTTCGTAATCCATCCTGCCTTCAAAATCGCCGGCTAAGACGCCCAGATTTAAGAGCTGCGCATGAAAACCGCAGGCACCCAGGAATCCGCAGTTGGGGCGTGTCCAGGTGATGCCGATGGGTGCGAAGACTTCGCCGCTGCGATACGAAAGCTTGCCATGCTCGGGTACATCCAACGTGTATTCGCCGTATTCGGCTCCGAGGTAGGCGTTGATGCTCCACATAGAAGTTTTGTGGCGCAAACGGTAAGCACCAACCGGCGAGGCGAGGGCGTCCAGTGACTCCGCAAATTGATCGCCGTCTTTGGCGTTTGCCAGTAATGCAGCAGTGCGCAGACCGTTGTCCAGTTTGGTGAGTTTTTGTTGGGTATCAGGTGTTAACTGCAACGCATCCGGACAGTTCTTCGGCTGTGGCGATTCACCGGTCAAGCATTGCAGGATGGGTTCAAGCGCGAGGTATCCATTCACATATTCCCGTTGTGAGATAGCGCTTTGCGCACCGAGCCATGCGTTCAAATACAGTTGCGTTGCCTGTACTCTGGCGGCGATGTTTTGCTGGTTAACAAAACCCAACTGA